>JAWBOR010000021.1:0-14291 GCA_038826015.1 Bathyarchaeia archaeon | reverse complement strand
CTTCAATACGCATGCCTACTCTAGGGGTTATGCCCTGAGAGGTTAACTTTCTTAACGGGTAGAGCTTAACTTTACTCGGGTCTCTGTTTCCAAAGGCTTTTTCGGGAGGAATCTCTATGGATACAGGCTTTTTTAGTTCGAGATTCAATAAGCTTTCATCGAGAGTTTTTAGAACCCATCCTTCTCCGATAACAACTAGTCGAGGTTCGTAAAGCCCTCCTTCTTGATGTATACCGCCTTTTTTAGCTTCCTCTTCTATGGTGGTGTCGAAGACTTCACCGGTCTCAACTACTTTCCCCACGTAATCTATTAAGACGAAGTCTCCTTTCTCAAACGGCATTTTCCGATTCCTCGCGAAGATTACTATAATCCAATATAAAAACCTTTTAAACGTTTGATAATTGCAAGGAATCAAAATCGATTACAATTTCATCGTTGAAAAATGCTTCTGCGTAATTTCCATGCCTTGCCGGTCCAGGGTTGACTATTATGGTATTTTTGATTTTGTCCTTTCCTTTGGCTTCGTGGATATGCCCACAAAACACTATAGCTGGATTTCTATTCTCAATAAAACTTCTGACACTTAAACTGCCAGCGTTCGTTCCGAAAAAGGTTTTATCTAAATTTGTATTTTGAGGCGGTGTATGGGAAACTAGAACAATCCTCCGAGAGTTATTGTTGAGGTTCTCTGATGCATGGTTCAACGTATCTATAATATCTTCTTCAGTCATCTCGAAAGGAGTATTGAACGGCGTAGGAGGGCTGCCCCCGACGCCTATGAACGTCAAGTCATCATAAGACACAGATTTTCCATGAATACAGATGGCGCCTTCAACATCTACACCTAACAGAGCGGGTGGATCACAGTTTCCTGGAACAAAAAGAACTGGTTTCTGAATATCTGTAAGCAATGAAAGAAGTTGTTTCGCTTGTTGAAGGGTGCCAAAATGTGTAATGTCGCCACATACAACTATAAGATCAGATTGTTTTTCTTCAGCTTTCTCGGCAAAATCTTCAAAAGCTGAAACAATTCCATGGAAGTCTGTTCCAACCAAAATCTTCATGAAGACTTCTCCCCATAACTTCATGAATCTTGTAGGTGAATGGGTAAACCTGAAGGCTTTTCTCTTTTGGACTCCTCTTTCTCCATCTTCTCCCATGCAGTTCTAGCGAAAGCAGCGGCTTTCTTTGGGTATTCTTCAACCTCGATCTCAGTTATCACTGGGAAAGGCGTTGGGACTGCTATGCCCCACAGCATGGCTTCATGGTCGGCGAGTCCCGGCAAGTAATCTCGAAGCCTTTCAGAACCATATTCGGTATATTGCAAGATAGCATCTTGATCATTTCCGCTTTTCAGTCTAAAGCACGCTACAGAATTACATTGGGAGATGCATCCTTTAAGGACATAGGCTGGTCTTTGCGTCATGATGATCAAACCAACATTGTATCCACCAGCTTGACTTATTGTCTCAATTATTGAAGCCTTAACTTCTGACTGCGCGCTTGATTCTTTAATTTCTGCCCCTTTCTCGGAAGCAAAGTATTGGGTTTCTTCGATGGCAATGATACATGCGAAGTCTCCGTAATCTTTCCTTTTCATAGCGTATTCTCTTATCTCATTGAAAATATGGCTCGCCGTTCTCTGCTGGGATTCAATGTCCACATCTACCGAAAAGTCAATGATCAAAGTGAAATTGTTTTTTATCTCATCAATTATGTCTAAAGGTTTAACTTGTTGATCTATGAAAACCCCTTTGTTCTCTAAGAACCACTCAACGGTCGCCAAACACTTTTTTTGGCTTTCAGGCGATTTGTATATCGCTCCCTGCTCAAGAATTTCTTGGACTTTAGCCACTATACTTTCTCGTGTAATCTTGGATCCTTCAGATAATAGCGCTCTTGCAGCTGCCAAAACAGCGCTGCTTTCTTTTCCCTTTAACTCAAGCTTATCAACTAAAATTTTTGGGTCGGTGATGGGCGGAGTGAATTTTGTGTAGGGGAGTGTTTTGGCGCCATATCTTATTAAGCCTCCGTATTCATTTCTTCTGTCAAAAATGACGAAATGCGGTCTGGGCTTCAAACGTGAGGCTTTCGCCACCAAGTTTATTATGAAACTCGACTTCCCCGATCTTGTCATCCCAGCAACAAACATGTGCCCCTTAGCGATTGCATTTAAATCAATATTCACAGGTATGTTTGTGCCACGAACTTTCCCTATCTCAAGCATAAGAGCATCGCCAGATACGCTTTTAGGAATGAAAAAGCTCCGCAAAGCATCCTCACTTGGTTCATAAACATAGTCCCACGGTGACGGCGCTACCTCCATCATTCTCCATCTTCCCTTCTCATCATAGTAGCCGAGAATCTCTGCAAAGGCAACTGTATATTCAAGGCGTTTCCCATAATCTGCTCTTCTTCCTTTCTTGCCAGCTAAGGGACCAGTTCTGCCAGTGATCATCTCAGGATTATAAGGCTGGGTTCTGAAAGTTCTGGTTAGAACGCGTATGTTCGGGTTTGTTGGGTGGTCAATAAAATAGAAATAGTTAACTTTGACCCGGGAGTCTTCCATGACAACAAAGCTGAGAAAATCGTGAGTGCAACCTGAAAGGGCGTAGCCCACTGGTTTAACAGATGGTTCAGACATTATCTTAACCTCTTCTATGGTTCAGACAGAATGTTTGAAAGGTAGCCCTCGTCCCGTATGACCCATTGTTCTCCATGTTGTAAAGCTAACAGAATTAAATCTTCGGGTTCCATCTCGCCGTTCTTAACAAGATCTAAGGCTTTGGAATAAATCATTAAAGTACGTATATTCGAGATGCTCGTCGTCACCTTCGTAAGCCGATCTGCCTCATTTATAGAAAACGGGATACCGTCTTCCTCCGAAGTCGTAAACAACATTGTTCCAATCTCTTCTAAACGATCAACACAGTATTCGGGTATCTCAAGCCTGAAAGGAGTGGTTAACCCAGTTTTAATATATGAGGAATAAATATTCGTAAATTTCTCGATTTTCTGTTTTGGAGTGCCGAATTTCTCGGCTTCTTCCTTGTATTTAGCGACAACAGGTCCTTTCATTGGTTCAGTTTCAGGCACCATGTATTCACCAGAATGGAGAATTAGATCCATGAGAGCTGTGTCTCTTAATTTAGGTATGCCAAACTTTTTGCAGATATGATTTATTCTCGTTCTTTTAACAAAACCTACAATGGGTATGTCTCTTTCAAAGCATGTGTGGAGTAAATTAACCGTTTTCGTTATGGTATCACCAAAGTCTCTTTGATATTCCAATGTTGAATCTTCGAATGATAAAAGCCAGAAATGCATAATTAATGTTCCATCAAACACTACAAGCTTCGGCTCAAACAAGTCAACTGCTTCCTCAGTGATTTCAACTTGGATTTTTGTGGCCAACATAGCTTCTCTGTCTTGAGCTCTGAACTCATCTGGCCAAACATCAGCTTCGCAGGCTCTGAAGATGGGTTCATCAATAATTGTCCATCCTTCAGATGCAAGAGCTGCAGAGGCGTATAGTGGTATGAACGCAGATCTAAGATCGACACCGTTGTTTCCGGCGTCTGAGGCGACAACTCGCATGCTTGCAACTTTTTCATCGCGTCTAAGTTTTTCAATCTTTATTTTCCCGCGAACTTTGTCTAATAGAATTTTCCTACGTTGATTGTATTCTTTTAATTGCCGAATGATAACGTCTGTTCCATCATCGATTAGCCTTTGGTAAAGATCTGGGTGAAGCGTCTCAGGTTCAGGACCAGAAAACAGCGAGAAATAGTGTTCACGAAAATCTGGCGGTATCTTGCTTAAAATTCCCTTTTTCTTCTCCCGTTCCAAACGTCTATATCCCTCATAATAGCAAATAAAAAGAGACTTTTAAATTTACATAATAAAACAACTAAAATTAGAAATAAGACTTATCTTCAGGACTATCGGATCGTAATACTTGATGGAGGGTTTTTACTTGAACTTGTTACGAGATATTCCATCTAAAGATGCCTCTACTAATGTGCTCAATGTGGTTATTGAAGTTGTAAGCGGGTCAAGGGACAAATACGAGTATAATTGGCAGTGGGAAGCTTTCATCTTAGATAGAGTTCTTTACTCATCTGTTATCTTCCCAGTTGAGTACGGTTTCATACCCCAAACTTGGTTTAATGATAACGATCCTTTGGACATCATGGTCTTATCTTATGAGCCCTTGGAGGTTGGATGCATAGTTAAAGCAAGACCCGTAGGCGCGTTGATTATGGAGGATGAAGAAGGGGAAGACCCAAAAATTTTGTCTGTTCCAGTAAACGATCCTCGATTTAATGGATACGTGAATCTGTCAGATGTTCATCCTCACCGTTTGAGGGAGATACAGGACTTCTTTGAAGTCTATAAACGGTTAGAACCGAAAAAGTGGGTCAAGTTCAAAGCATGGAAAGACCTGGAAGAAGCAAAGAAAATAATTGAGTATTCGATAAATTTATACAAAGAAAAATTTCTAAAATAATCATTATTCGATTTTCATTCAACATTATCAGAAAATGAGAGGGTAAAGATTTGGATATTTTTGAAGCCATAAGACTTAGGAGAAGCGTACGAGCCTTCACCGAAGAGAATGTTTCTGATGAAGATGTGATGAAACTAATTGATGCAGCGCGACGGGCTCCATCGGCTGGAAACATACAACCTTGGGAGTTCATCATCGTTAGAAAACCCGATGTAAAGAGGCAAATAGCTGAAGCCGCTTTAAACCAGAGTTTCATCGAAGAAGCACCTGTGGTTGTTGTGGTTTGTGCAGATGAAAACAGATCTGGCCGAAGCTATGGAAGCCGAGGAATAAACCTTTACTGTATCCAAGACACTGCTGCTGCAACCGAAAATTTACTTCTCGCTGCCACAGCGTTAGGGCTAGGAGCATGTTGGGTTGGAGCTTTTCACGAAAACGCGGTCAAAAACGCCTTGAATCTTCCCAGAGGCATAAGGCCTGTTGCAATAATTCCAGTTGGTCACGCATCTGAAAAACCGAGGCCATCGAGTAAACGAGTACTAGAAGATATCATTCATCACGAAACATTTTAAAATAAATATTCTGGAAATCACATTTAATCTTATTTCCCATTCAAAGGAAAGAATATAGTGAGGCATTAAACTATGGGCGTCGATATTCCCGCAATTGCAGTGTTAGGCCATAAGAATTCTGGGAAAACAACCGTTATTCAGGGATTAATCTCAGAATTAATGAAAAAACATCTTCATGTAGCAACAGCCAAACATATCAGTCTAAAAAATTTTTCAATGGACACCGTGGGAAGCGACACATGGCACCACTCTATGGCCGGGGCAAATCCCGTAATTGTGGTTTCTGATGATGAAGCATGCGTAATGATGAAAGATGGGGAGGAAAAGATTTCTCTTGAAAAAATTCTCAAGTTTGCGCAGGAGAACAGGGTTGACGCCTTATTATTTGAAGGATTTTCGTATATGGTTCTAGATAACGCAAGGATTGGCAAGATTGTATGCTTACGAAATCGTGAAGAATACAATGAATTTAAAGATAAAATTACAGGAGAAGTCGTAGCTTTTTGCTCTCTTCAAAAGTTAGGAGGTTCAATTTTAAAGATAAACGAGGATGTTCAAGTGTTAGCTGAAAGAGTGATGAAATTTATCGAGAAAAGGGGAAAAATCTCTGAAATTCTAAACAGCCTTGCGGGTTTAGATTGCAGAAAATGTGGTAAGGCATCTTGCGATGAATTGGCAGAAGACATCTATGAAGGAAAGGCTAGTTTAGATGATTGTCTTCCATTTAGGATCAAGTCAAAACTGAAAACAAAGATATTAATTGAAAATATTGAGGTCCCCCTTCAACCTTTTGTTTCAGAGTTCATCCGCAAAACTATTTTAGGTATGCTTTCCGCATTAAAAGATGTTACAATAAAGGGCGATGAATATGCTTCAATAGAAATATTAAAGAGACGAAATACTTGAAAATATAAATGTTCCACTTTTCGGAAATCTCTGTTAACCCTCAAATATTTGAATACTTCACAATGATGCGAGGTTAACGCCGTGGTGAATGTTGTTTCTTTTGATGTCTGTGGGACATTAATAAACAGTTACTATTTGGATTATATTTGGAATGAGATACTCCCTGAACTATTCGCAAAGAAAAAAGGTTTGCGGTTAGAGGAAGCAAAGAACTATGTTTTTGGGGAATACGACCGCATAGGCAACAAAGACTTAAGATGGTATCTACCAGAATTCTGGTTCAAGCATTTCAATCTCAACGAAGACCCCATAGAAATTTTTAAAGCGTACACTGATAAGGTCAGATTTTTCCCCGAAGTGTCTTCAGTTATAAAAAGGCTAAGCCAAAAATATGACTTGATTATTGCCAGTGGCATTCCTGCAAAATATGCAGAAATCACAATAGTAAAGATTCGACATTTTTTCAAAAATATTTTTTCGCCAGTTTCAGATTTACAAAAAGTAAACAAGACCATTGAATTCTATCAGATGATTTGCAATGATTTGAAGATTGAGCCTTCAAAACTAGCGCATATTGGAGACGAATGGATTTTTGATTTTATTATCCCTAGAAAGGTTGGAATTAAAAGTTTCTTTTTAGACAGAACAGGAGAAAGAAGAGGTAGATATATCATTAAAGACCTAGAAGAATTTGAAGGTCGTTTGAGTCAGATGGAATCAAAAAGCACGCACGCTAATGAAATTGATGACGAAAGCATTTACAATAATTAAATTCAATCTTTCAGAAACGTTATTAAGAAAACGAAGAATCCGAAGGTTAAGAAGCAAGTTTAAATATTGAAGGATAACGGTCTTCGCATAATTTGCCATCTACTTACTATTTCAAATCCGCATTTTATGTAAAGATTTCTTGCGACATCAGAGTGAGTATTAAGAGATACATGATCCATCCCCTTTTCTCTATGCCAAATCAGCGCCCTTAACGTAAGAGCTGTTCCCAATCCTTTCTGTCTATGTTCTTTAGCAACGCCCAACACTTCTAGCAATCCTAGTTTTCTTCCTGAGTTCTCAACATAGCTTTTTGAGATGATGTTCCAGATAAAACCGACGATCTCGCCTTTGTATGTTATATTGAAAAATCCTGTTGGGTCAAAATCTGGGTTTCTCTCGTAAAAATTAACAAAGCCAGCAACACTTCTGGGTATATATAACCATTCGCCTTCAAAAAGTTTGTTGTGACATTCAATTAATTCTTCCTTTTCATCGCTTCTAAATTGTTCAAATAAATATCCCTCAGGCAAAATTGGCTTAGGTATAGGCTTGCGTAAATCTCTCTCCATAAACACTATTGTCTTTCCCCAAGGCTTGAAGCCATATTTTGAAAAGAAATTCACTCTTGAAGCACACATTTCGTCTGTACTTGTTTGAACCAATTTGGCGTCTTTTCCACGCAGATACTCAAAACATCTCTCTAGTAGCATTGAACCGATACCTTTTCTTCGATATTGAGGAAGAACAGCGAAGCCAACTGGACTCCATGGCCATTCAGGCGTTATAAAGCCTACTTTTTCATTTTGGTCAGAAGATTGGGAGCCGACGTGGGCTCTTGCCACACCAACCAATTTGCCATTTTCAAAAGCTAAGAAAAAACCAGATTGGTCGAACCTCTCACCGAACGGTCCCTCCTCGATGATCAGTCTGTAAAAATCGTTCATGGTATACGGTTGAAATTTATAAGAGTCTGAAGGAAGCAAGTCTTTGACTTTATAGAAATCGAAGACAGCTGGCATATCATCTTTATTAAAGTTTCTAATAACTAATTTCAATTTCGCGCCTCACCCTATTGTTTTTTGTTAACTATTAAAATTTGTCGCTAGTGTGCTTAAATAATATAGAGGAACATTAAGATTTGGATTAAACCATCGTTGATACATACTGTAACCCACATAAAAATTGTTACGTTTTCCGTAACAAAAATATGTAACAAATTTCTTAAGGCGCTATAAAACTTGATGAACTACTTATTGAAAGAAAAATGATTGAAAATATTTAGATACGGTCACGGTTACGAATAGTTTGGATTTTTCAGTCGTCAACCGCCTAATAGCGTATCCGCATATACATTCATAACTTTCTGGGTTATCATCCGTCTTTTCCAATATGCTTCCACATTCGGGGCATCTCATCATAAGCGACACCGTTGTCGAAAAATGTAACATTAATATTGATTTAAAAATGGTGTTACCTAAATAGTGAATGTAAAGGTTACACGATCTACAAAAAACTTTGAAAAAAAGCGTTTTAACTGAAGAAATAAAGATTAAATGTCACCTTTCGATATTTGAAAAGACATGAAATTTGCTAGAATTAAATCAAAAGGTTAATAGTTTATTCCAAAATAAAAAAAGTTAAAGGAGAAAGTCGATGAGTTCGCAGAAATATTGGGGTGAGATTAAGGATCCCGTTTACGGTTATGTCTATATCACAGAGGCGGAGAAAAAGGTTATTGACTCATTTCCATTTCAGAGATTACGTAGAATTCGGCAGCTAGCAGGCTCAGAATATGTTTATCCAGGAGCCAACCACACAAGGTTTGAACATTCCATTGGCGTAATGTATTTAGCTGGACGATTAACAAGTAATCCGCAATTCTCCCAGCTTTTATCAGAAGAGGAAGCTCAAATTATAAGAATAGCCGCTCTGCTTCATGATGTGGGACATGGTCCTTTTTCGCATGTTTTTGAGCACATACTTACCCAGTTTCTAGGTAAGACCCACGAAGATATGACAAGATGGATAATTTTGAATTCTGAATTGAGAGATATCCTTAATAGCTTGGGATATGATCCGAACTTCATCTGTAAGCTCGCTGTTGGATCCTTAGATAAACCCGAGACGGTTTTTATGAACCAGATAATTCGAAGCGCGATTGACGTTGATAAGTTAGATTTCATCGTCAGGGATACTTACCATACAGGAGCAGAATACGGGTTCGTTGACATTTTTCGTCTCTTACATACACTGGATGTCTCAGATGGCAATATTGCTGTTGACATAGGTTCTCTATCTGCTTTAGAATCCTTTATCCTAGCTCGCATCGAATGCTTCAAGAGCATCTATTTCCATAGAGTTGGACGGGCAGTGCAGATAATGCTTGCAATGGCTATGGAACAAGCAAAAGATGAATTGGGGCTTGCAGACTTCAAAACGACAGAAGAATATCTATCTTTGGATGATTATGTTTTATGGGCTAAATTGAAAGAATGTGAAAAATCTCGAGGCATAATAAAGAGGCTGGAAAGACGAAAATTGATAAAATGCGCTTATGATCCTCCTCCTTTCTATATAAAAGATAAGATTGTCTCAAGCATATTTAACGTCGAAGGAATAAGAAAACGTATAAGAGACCAGATTGCTGAAGAATCTAATATAGATTCTCAGAAAGTGATAATCGATGTCCCCACGCTTCCCTCAGTGCCCTATCACCATGCTTTTCCATTGGAACCCATGGAGATACCAGTCTTCCAGAAAACACGGGAAGGACAAAAAGTTCACAGGCGGCTAAGCGAAGTCTCAGGAATATTCGATGTACTCAAAGGCTTCATGAACATTCTCAGAGTCTACACAGAAGAAGAACACTTAAAAAAGGTTCAAGAAACCTCAGAAAAACTTTTTGGAGAGTTGCCTTTCACGATGAAGATTTCTTACTGAATAGTCTTTACATGTTCAAAAATAAGGAGGATGATGACGAAGATTTGAAGTTTGAATTAAAGGGACGACCCATCGTTGTCGGCCACAGCAAAGGGAAAGCTCTAGTTTCTGAGAAACCACTTAGCTTTTTAGGTGGCATAGACCCTGAGACTGGAACGATCATCGAAAAAGATCATGTTCTCCATGGAAAAAACGTGAAGGACACGATTTTGTGTTTTCCTCACGGTCACGGCTCCACGGTTGGGAGCTTTGTGCTATACTCGCTTGCGAAGAAGAAGATAGCTCCCAAAGCAATCATTAATATGACGGCGGACCCTGTGGTAGTTGTGGGCGCCGTGATCGCGGAGATTCCGATGATTGATCAAATCGACATCGCCCAGATAAAAACTAGTGACACTGTAGAAGTTGACGGCGAAACCGGGACAGTCAAGATTTTTAGGAAGGAAGAACCTTGTATCTAACTCGTGAAGAAGAAAAAATATACGATGGTGAATTAGGCTGGGCATACGAAATATCTATGAGGATACTTGTCAAATTAGGAGACATCTTTGGAGCAACGCGGTTGATACCTATTGAATCCGCACATATCTCCGGCGTTTCCTATAAAACTATGGGAGACGCACCTATTGATTTTCTTGAGGCTCTGGTGGAAGGCGGGGGGAAAGCAAAGGCAACTTCCACGGTTAATCCTTCAAGTTTCGATTACAAATACTTGAATTATATGCCAGTTTCGCATGTTATTCAAGAGAAACAAATCAAAATAATTGATCTTTACAAGAAAATGGGTGTCAACCCAGTTCTAACGTGTACACCTTATTATATAGAGAAACCTAAACCTGGCTCTCATTTAGCGTGGGCCGAATCCTCAGCAGTGGTTTATGCCAATTCTGTTCTAGGCTCTTGGACAAACCGTGAAGGAAGCCCAAGCGCGTTAGCGTCAGCGTTGATAGGGAAGACTCCGAACTATGGAATTCATCAACCAATGAATCGACGAGCAAACTTTTTAGTTAAGGTTCAAACTCCGCTTGAGAATGAGACGGATTTCGGCGCATTAGGAATACATTTAGGAAAGGTTCTCAAAGACAAGGTTCCTGTTTTTGAAGGATTACTTAAACCTGAAGAAGTAGATTTGAAACAGATGGGAGCTGCGATGGCTACAACTGGCATGGTCTCTATATTTCATCTTTGTTATTCTTGTCGAAAACGCGAAGAAAATCTTGAAACTTTAACTGTGGAATCTAAAGAATTAAAAGAAACCTTCGAAAGCCTCTCAACAACCTCTGAGAACCCTGATATGGTGTTTATTGGATGCCCCCATTGTTCTTTTGACGAAATTAGAAGAGTGGCAGAAATGATTAGAGGAAAGAGGGTCAAAGAAGACGTTAAACTTTGGGTTTGCACCTCGTGTTACGTAAGAGAGAAAGCTAAGGAATACGTTGACATAATTGAGAATGCGGGTGGAAAAGTCATCTCTGACACCTGCGCCGTAGTCACATGGATAAAGGAATTAGGCGTAGAAACTTTAATGACAAACTCAGCGAAAACCGCCTATTACGCACCCGCCTTGAACAATGTGAAAGTAACGTTTGCGCCGTTAAGCCTATGCATAAACACAGCATGTCGTCGATAACACGTTTTAGGCGGATGATTTTATAATCTGTGACTTTATATTGTCAATAACTTTAGCGGTTCTGCTGGTGCAAAGTACCCTTGCCTTTTCAAATTTTTCTTTCGGCATTGTTAATGGGCGTGTGGCATCGATGCCTAGTTTTGTTGTGAGTCCGTTTTCCATGTTTGCTGATGGGTCGAGGGTTGACCCGCGAGCCTTCGGGATGATTATGAGGTCTTCATTAGCTTGAAAACGTGTTGCTATGGCCCATTCAATTTCCATGGGATTAAAAACGTCGATATCTGCATCGACAACGACAGCGTGTTTCAAGCTCGGATGGGCTGCAAAAGCTGCTAACAAAGCGTTCTTGGCGTCGCCGTCTGTCTGTTTCTCAATTGAAATTATTGCGTGAAGCCATCCACAGCCACCTGAAGAAAGGTTAACAGATTTCACTTTTGGCACAACTCGGGAGACGGCTTCATAGACCATTACTTCCCGAGGCAACCCCATTAGCAGTCTATGTTCTGGACCACCTGGCAACAACGCTTGATAAATGTAGTCTTCACGATGCGTGACATTGACTACTTCTACTATAGGTTGCATCCTTTGGGCATCGTAAGCCCCTGTTATGTCAACGAACGGTCCCTCTTTAACTTCTTCTTTGAACGAGATTTTTCCCTCAAGTATAAGTTCAGATTCTGCAGGAGCGTAAGCGTCCACTTTTTCACATTTAACCATGTTGAGACTGCCTCTAAGCAATGCGTTGGCGATATCATATTCACTGACGCCGAAGGGCGCCGAAGATGAAGCAGCTAACAGAACAGCTGGATGAACGCCTATCGCTATTGCAACGTCTAAATTCTTTTTTTGTTCTTTAGCCATATTCCACAGTTTAAACAGATGCCTAGGAACAAGGCGAATAGCCAAACGTTTATCATCTAAAACCAAAAGGCGATGCACTGAAACATTCTCAATTTTCCCATCCAAACTCCGGGCTGAAACTATAGCTGAGGTTATGTAGGCTCCAGCATCTCTTTCAAAATGTGTCAACACAGGAATTCTTGATAATTTAGGCTCTTCTTTAATCTCTTTAACTGGTGCATCGTCAACGATTCTCGGCGGTTTCGGCGACTGTAGAGATTCTAGAAGCTTTCCATAGAGCTCTTGAGGAGAAGTTTTAAGCGCTAAACATATTCGATCACGTGTTCCGCAGACGTTCCCAACAATTTTTACATGACATCCTTCAACATTTTCAAAGAATAGTATAGGTCCGTTCGAAAAAGCTTTCATCACTGCAGATATTTCAAATTTTGGTGAGAGTTTATCTGTTATGTGAACTACTTCTTTTCGGTCTTCCATTTTTTCAAGGAGAGCTCTAAGGCTCATTTCAACCCATCTTCTTCAAAATTTTCTCCAGGAGTTTCAGAAATGCGCGCCCTACTTTTCTTTCATCTAGACTTCTGACATGAACTGAGACCAAAACAATTTTGTTGACACTTTTTACAAGACGCTCAGCTACCAGCCTTGCAAGCGTCGTGTTTCGTTCTCCTAGCAAGATAGAAGATAATGGTACAGTGCTCGTTTCAGGTTTTTGAGGCAGAGAAACTGCGAGAGTTCCAAGGTTTTCCTCTGTTTCACTCAACAGAACTATGTAGGCGTTCTTGACTTCGATGAGAACCGCTGAATAAGTTGTATCATTTTCTTTTAGTTCTTCACGGATAATCTTGGCCTGTGACATATCAACCATCCTTTGTTCACTGCTAAAAGATTACTTATAGCTATATATTAGTTCTGAAAAAGAAAAACGCAAAACGTTTTGAAGCTTTTCATCTTTTAGAGAGAATCTTCCTTAATTCGCTTCCGTTATTCTTCCACCAGTTGAATAGGATTGCCACATCGACGTTGAGGCTGAAATCGTTTACGCCGAGTTCCATATATCTTTTCGCTTCGTCCGGACTTTTTATCTCAGCTCTTGGAACCACATTCATCTTTAAAGCTGTTTTTATAGTCTTAATCTCTGCATCCTTAACCTTTGGATGCTGAGTTTCTCCAGGTACACCGACACTGATAGAGTAATCCATCGGGCCGAATTGCACCATGTCCACACCTTCAACAGATAAAATTTCCTCCAGGTTTTCAACTGCAGATTTTTTTTCTATCATCAATGCCACAACAGCGTCCTCACACATCTTAACAATGTCGGCTGCTGAAGCCGTAACGCCAACATATCCACATCTTCTATCCATTCTATAGCCGTTAAACCCCTTAGGTTCGGCTCTAACTGCTCTGACGGCTTCC
The DNA here is from genome assembly GCA_038826015.1 of Bathyarchaeia archaeon. Classification (GTDB taxonomy): domain Archaea; phylum Thermoproteota; class Bathyarchaeia; order Bathyarchaeales; family DTEX01; genus JAWBOR01. Next base: position 685 of record JAWBOR010000021.1, on the reverse strand, counting down.
TCCGCATCTTTAACAGTCCTAATATCTGCGAAAAGCACGTTTTGAATTCCAGCTGCTAAGGCTCTTTCAGCTAGATAAGTTCTGGGCTCTTGATCGATTTTTATCATGGACGAAATGCTAGTAAGCTCCGCTGCCCTAGCCAAGTCGTCAAAATCATAAAGATCATAAGGAGCGTATTCGCTTAGAAACTCAACGTAGTCGTAAAGCCCTGTTTTCCCAATTAACTCGACTAAACCTGTCCAGGCAATGAGTATCCGTGTTCCAATAGTTGGCTCTCCTTTCCTCATCAACTCTCTAAGTCTATTGGATCCCAAGATTTATTCCTCCTTTGGGAAACCTACTGCTGAATTGACTTATAAAATTTACAAAACGCGAGAAAATTACTGATCTGATTAATAATTACCACATCTCGTTGATAAGCTTAAGAGCTTCTTCTTTAGTTAGTGCCTTTGGATTCCTCCGTATCAAACGTTCCATGCCAAGAAGTTTCTCCGCCATCTCAGGCACGGCTTCTTTAGGAACCTTGACCTCTCTCAGTCTTTTCGGCATCTGCAACTTCTCCATCACTTCAAAAATGGCCTCTGAAATAGAAATTACCAGTTCCTCATGTTTCTTTTCTTTTGTAACAAGATGCATAGCTTCAGCGATACGGGGGATCTTTGAAGATATGGCTGAGGCATTAAAC
>JAWBOR010000020.1:0-22431 GCA_038826015.1 Bathyarchaeia archaeon | reverse complement strand
TAAGAGGTGTTTTGCGAGTTCTAGGGTTGTTTGATTGTCGAAGGTGAAGCTTACGAGTGTGGGCATCTTCGTTAAGAATGCGTCTATGATGTATTAGTGTAGTTTCTGGTCGGCTGGTGTCTGCGGTTCGGGCATTTGGAGCGTTAGTGGTTTTTGGAGTTTGTGGCCTCGGGAGCTTTCCGTTATGGTTACGGTTTTCATCTTGCTCCCGTCCTGTTTCTTTGAGTTTTTCGCTTCTTTGGCTGAAGCGCATACTCGTCTTTAACTATAGGCTCTGCGGAATTTAAATGGCAGTTTGAAGCTTTTTGTAACGGTCGAGGACAGAGCAGACGTATCTCCAGAACGCAGTTTTTCAAGATCACGATGCCGTTTCCTTGACCGCTCGACGTTTCAAGGTTTTGAACGGTTCTGTCATGCTCGATTAACATTATCTCTTCGTTCTGTTTAGTCAGCCAACCAACCGTTTCGCGCTCTGCAGCCTCAGCCACTGGTTCTGGAACGTTCTTAAAGACGACGTGATCCTTGTAGCGGACATAGACGGCTGAGCCGAGAGGAACAGTCATTCAGGTTTCTCCTTGTTGCCGTTTCTCCCAGGCGTCTTTACAATCGTCGCACAGCCACAGTTTTTCGTCCTTGAAGGTTTCGGCCTGCCAACTCGTCAGCTTGGTCTGTCCGCAGACGGCACATGGGTGCCAATCGTAGAAGCCGTCGCTCCAGTAGACCGCCTTGAAGTTTGCAGGATTCTGGCTTAAACATCTCTGATTTTCTGGTTTGCAGAGATCATAAACCACGCAGAAACCATCTACACGCTCCGCTAATAATCAGGCTGAAAACCGCAAATATGCTTAAGGCTTTTAAATTCAACCAGTAACCTAAAATGTGATTAGTATGGGCAAATGTCCAAACTGTAAAAAAGAAAATCCTAAGCCGGCTAAAACATGGAAATACGGAATCTTCACAGTTCAAGCCTTTACTTGCGGCAACTGTAAAATCCAATACCGCGAATACCTTGACAAAAACGGAAAACACAGCTTCACACTAAAACTCCAAAAAGGAAAAGGCTACATCAAAGCATAATAAAACCGTCCACCAATTTTGACGCATTTGATTGTAAATCTTAATGCCAACCTTTTAGGAAAATTTATGTAGACACAGATTTATTTAGAAGAGGAGATACTGACTGTGACAGCAACAAAATTGGATCTAACAAATGAATATAAAACATATTATACGGCAAAGACAACGCCGGAAGTTGTCGAATTTGATGAAGCTCATTTTTTGGCAATAGAAGGCAAAGGTGCTCCTGGCAGCAAAGAATTCGCAGCCAAAATAGAGGCGCTATATCCCGTCGCTTATGGTGTAAAGAGCCTCTGCAAAAAGCAAGGTAATAGTTTTGGGGTTCCAAAACTTGAAGGTCTTTGGTGGGTTAAATCGGACAAGCCCGCATTTGAAGTCCCTCGTGAGGAATGGCGAAGGAAACTTCTCATTCGTATGCCAAAATTCGTAACTTCTGAGATTGTTGAGAAAGCCAAGGCAGAGATCATCAAGAAGAAAGGTATAGAATTGGCCCAGGAAATCATGTTCGAGAAAACAAATGGATGTTTGGATGAAAGATTTTGACTCGTGGGACGTGTGCGATCAGTGTTGTATGAACCTGTTCAGTAAGACGTCAATGGCATGGGAGAAGACAATAGAATGGACAAAACGCGAAAAAGAGTTTGAAAAGCGCGCAGGCTTTGCCTTAATGGCGTGTCTAGCGTGGTATAACAAGGAATCGCCAGACCAGAAGTTTTTGATCTTCCTGCCCGTGATAAAACGAGGGGCTAATGATGATAGAAATTATGTGAAAAAGGCAGTTAACTGGGCGTTAAGAAATATCGGAAAACGAAACCCAAATCTGAACAAAAAGGCAATTGAAACGGCAAAAGAGATTCAAAAAATGGATTCAATAAGTGCCAAACAACGCACAGATTGATAACCAGAAAAATATTGAAGCACGGGTAGATTTCTAGAGTCAAGGACGTTTATTTTGTGGTGTTTTAACCGTTAAGATAATTGCCAACATTATGAAGACTATTACTACAGCAGAAACAAAGGTAAAGTATGATCCTAGTTCTTCGTAAACGAACATGAAGAAAAGTGGACCAACGAATCCTCCGACATCCATGAACGTACGGTACGCACCTATTGCGCTTCCTCTTAACGCTTGAGGGATAAGATCAGACAACAGAACCATTAGAGACGTTAGGATCATTCCGCGTCCAAATCCTTCCATAATCGAAAAGAGTGTAATCACTTCAAGCAATGTGATGGATGTTAAAGCATAGAGACTGCTCGCTTCAAGCAGCATGCCTACAGCAATCATCGGCTTTCTTCCGAAAGTGTCCGATAGACGACCAGAAATGGCAGTGGCGACAATTAGGCCTAAAGTATTAAGGCTAATGATGACGCCAATTAGCTCGGTGGTTACGCCTATGTTAAGGTTCAGGTAAAGCGGGAAAACAGTGCTGATGATACCCATCCAAATCAACATCCTAAAGAACTCAGTGACATATACAGCTATTAGGTCCCGTTTCTTGAAGGCGTTAAGTATGTGCTCAAGAGAAAAAGAAGCCAAGTTTTTATTATTATCTTTGACTTCTATTCGTTGTAAATCTTTTGATATGAAAGTTATTAGGCATGAGATAAGCATAAGGCCTGTTGCCATTAGAAAAACTATTCTATAACCCATGAAAACAGCCATGAAACTACCTATTGGAGCTCCGATGAAGCTGCCTGCAAATTCTATAGCTTGAAACATACCTAAAGCCCGTCCTCTAATGTTCGAAGGGAAAAGATCAAAGATTGTAGCCATACTGCTCATAAAAAATAAACCTGTTCCTAGACCCCAGATAGCTCTTCCAACAATTAATATGAGTATTGCGTTGGCAAATGAGCATAGAAAAGCGCCGAGTGTCGACAAAACCAAGCCTGCCGCCAGAAGCCTATATCTACCAATATTGTCAGCCAAGATTCCCGAAGGAATTTCTGTGAAGATTCTGGAAAGAAACCAAACTGAAACTACGAGGCCAACTAAAATTCCTGAAGGGTCTAATTCATGAGAGAAAATCGGTAGAAAAGCAGAGATGGAACCCATGCTCATGACTAATGTGAAAGATGAAACTAAAAGCTCCAAGTAGGCTTTCTGATACAATCTATATCTTTGAATTTTCGTTGCTTTCATCTTTATAGGTTTTCCGAAACGTTTGAGAAGTATGTTGCTGCGTAGAAACTTACAAGTCCTGAGTGCCATATAAAGCATCTATTTATCTTTAACAACGATTTATTTGCTTTCAGATCGTTGCTGTAATCGTGTTCCTCGAACTTTAGATCTAAGCTGTATCGCTATATTAATCTGTCCGTCATGTAATCCACATTAACATTGAATCTTCTCTCTATTTTTCAGTAAGCAGCATCCTAGGGAGTACATGCATCAGTCAAATCATTCCTGCAAGCCACTTCACGGCTTGGACCCAGAATTTAGAATAATACTTCCAATCTTTAAAGTTGCCGACCCAGTGAGGCGCGGGATCTGAGGCGAAAACCATCGACCTCCCTTTTCCATATTCCCAAACGGCAATGACGGGATCTCCTTTGTATTCGGCAAGGAGTGAAGCCCCATTCTTCAATGTTAATTTGTTATATCCAAGAAGCTGAAAATCGGCTTCTTTCCAAGGAATTCCAGCCATTATGGGATGATCTGGTTTTGTTACTTTGAATGTGAAGCCCTGAGGCACCTCAACTCGGTCATCGTAAGGCAAAACGTCCACAGGAAGACATTTCTCGACCAGTGTATCATGGTACTTAGCCATCCCGTGGAGACCGGCAAAAGACAAGTAGCCTCCAACCATGATAAAACCTCCACCATCATGAACGAAGCCCTCTATGGCCTCTAAACGGTTTGGTCCTAACGGAACTCTATAGGGTGGAAGCTTACCGGGATACATTACCAGCGTATCGCTTCCAACATCGCTGAGTATTAAAACGTGGAATCTTTTGAGCTCCTCGGTGGTTCTTGGAAAATCGTTAACGGCTGCATGGCATTGCATGTGGGTTACTTTTATAGAGGGGTTCTCTAGGAGAGCATCTTTTAGCCAATGGGAGTCGTCGTGGAAGTCGGTGACGAAAAAGGCGTTGAAGCCTTTTATGAAAATGCCGCATTCAAATTCGGAGTCTCCAACATATAACACATCGATTTGTTCTTTCATCATGACCCCTTTCTCTATATTGGTTCTTCCTTACTTAAAAAGTTTGTAAGATGCATCCAAGTCTTACCAATTGCTGTAATTTGACTATGCATCTTTTAGTTACCATGTATGTTTAAATCATTTGGGTTCAGCATGTTTCTTTGCTTAATGTGATTATTTCATGGGATATGTTATGTCCATAGGTTTTAACGAATCGTCCTTGCCATCTCAATTAACTATTCAGATCAATGACAAAACCAGGCGAGTAGAGTTCACATCAACTTCCTTGATCCTATAGTTACTGTATTCTTTTATCTTTCCAATTACGTCTTTGACAATTACCTTATTATTTTCTACTTTAGCGTAAATCACTTCTTTCTGTGTAACCTTTCCATCGATAACTAAGTCAAATTCACACATTTCTCTTCGTGCTCGGTCATGATTTTCATCTTTTCTGAGCCTTACATCTATTTATTAAGTTATTTATAAATTGGTTTAAAAGTGAATTATTTCAAACTTAAGTTAAATATAATGGATAGGGTTAAATATTTCGGGGTTCTAATTTTAATAATTCACGGTTTCCAAAGGACTGTGCGTTTCTTGCCAGAAAAAGATTTGCGTATGAAGATCAAAGAATTAAAGAGTGATCTGGCTGTAATAAAAGATTTTGAGATTTCGATCGGCAAAATAATAGAAGAAACATGGACCGAAGAGCCTGGTCCAACTCCTTTTCCCTCTATGACCGACTTGAGAGAATGGGACTTGAAACTTCTTCAAAGATATAAACCGTTTTACATGCCTTTCTGCGATGTCTGTTGCCTCTGCACTTTTGGAAAATGTGACCTGACAGGAGACAAACGAGGAGCTTGCGGAATAAACATGGCGATACAGCAATCCCGCATTGTTTTGCTTGCATGCTGCATAGGCGCTGCAACCCATATAGCCCACGCTAGACACTTAGTAGAACATTTGATTAAAAAATTTGGTAGCGACCATCCAGTAGATGTGGGAGGCTTAGGCATCGAAGTTGAAGCTCCAGTAACGCGTTTGGTTTGCGGAGTTAAACCTAGAAAATTAAGCGACTTAGAAGATGTTCTCAGCTACCTAGAAGGACAAGTTACTCAATTGCTTTCAGTTACGCACACAGGGCAGGAAGGAAACAATCTCGACTTCGAATCTAGGGTTTTCCATGCGGGAATGATAGATCAGGTTGGAATGGAAGTTGCCGACATAGCGCAAATATCTGCTTACGGTTTTCCGAAGGCCGATCCTGAAGTGCCACTTGCAGATATCGGGTTTGGCACAGTTGAAACGGCTAAGCCCGTTATCTTGGTTATTGGGCATAATGTTCCCTCAGCAGTTGGAATCATTGATTATATTACAGAGCGGAGATTACACGGTGTATTAGAGGTTACAGGCCTATGTTGCACAGCGCATGACGCAACGAGATATAACCCTAAGGCGAAAATAATAGGCCCAATATCTTGGCAGCTTAGGTTCATCAGAAGCGGGGTTCCCGATGTAATCGTAGTCGATGAACAATGCATTCGGGCAGATTCACTAATTGAGGCAGAAAAAATTAAAGCACCTTTAATCGCTACTAGTGAAAAAAACTGTTTAGGTCTCCCAAACCTGACGAATGACTCGCCAGACAAAATAGTTAACGATTTGTTATCTGGAAACGCTCCTGGCGCGCTCATCATTGATCCAGTAAAAGTCGGCGAGGTAGCGGTCAGAACTGCTATGGAAATAGCTCCTAGGAGGAACAAGTTCAAAATTATACCTGATGTATACGATGTAATTGAAAGCGCTAAAAATTGCAGAAAATGCAACGAATGCAGAAGAGCCTGTCCGAACGATCTGCCTATACCTGAAGCTTTAACCGAAGCTGCAAAGGGAAACTTGGAGAAACTTTCAAGCTTGTATGAAGAATGTGTTGGGTGCGCACGTTGTGAAAGCGCTTGCCCATTGAATTTTCCGATACATAGCTTCATTGTTAAAGCATCCGAGAAAAAGCTAAAAGAAGAAAGGTACAAAATACGCATAGGCAGAGGCGCTATAGGAGATGTTGAAATAAGAGAAGTTGGCGGACCTATAGTCCTCGGTGATATTCCAGGCGTAGTTGCCCTCGTGGGTTGTGCTAACTATGCAGATGGCGGAAAAGAAGTCGCTGAGATGGCTATGGAATTCGCCAAGAGACGATACATTGTGCTCACTTCTGGATGTGCCGCTATGTCTATAGCAATGTATAAAGGCGAAGATAATAAAAGCCCTTATGAAATTTATCCAGGAATTTTCGATGCTGGCGGCCTCATAAATGTTGGTTCTTGTGTCTCAAACTCTCATATAGCTGGAGCGGCGATAAAGATTGCAAGCATCTTTGCTAAACGAAAACTACGTGGAAATTATGAGGAGATAGCAGATTATATCCATAATAGGATTGGCGCCGTTGGGGTTGCTTGGGGAGCTATGTCTCAAAAAGCCGCCGCAATTGCAAGCGGCTTCTGGCGGTTAGGTGTGCCTGTGATAGTTGGACCGCACGGATTTAAATATAGACGTATGCTTTTGGGTAGAAAAGACCAGACGGAAGACTGGTATGTTTACGATGCTCGTAACGGAGAGAAAGTTTACGCGGGCCCTGTGCCTGAGCATTTGTTTTATGCAGCTGAGACGAAAGAGGAAGCAATGGTTATGATAGCTAAACTTTGCATGAGGCCAAATGACACTACGAAAGGTCGATCCATTAAGTTGACGCATTACATAGACCTGAGCCAACGTCTTTACGGAATGATGCCCGATGATATTCATCTTTTCGTGCGTACATTAGCCGATATTCCAATCACAATGAAAAGCGATGTTATAAAGATTTTAGAAGAAAAGGGATGGAAAGAAAACATTATACCCGACCCGACTCTCCTCTCAAGATTAATTAGGAGGAGACATGAGTAAAATGTCAAAGTCTACCGAACCATGGCAGACAGCGGAGATTCCAGGGCCGAAAAAAGCTTTTCTCATACCTAAGCCTGAGGTGGTTGCTGCAATGATAAAAAATGCTAAGCGCCCATTGCTAATAGTTGGACACGAAGCTGCTGATTTTCGGTTTAAGGATGAGAGACTTATAGATTATCTTGTAAGATTCGCTAAAAATGCAAAGATTCCAGTAGTAGCTACAGCTCATGTGCAAGGCGAATTTTTTAAAAAAGGTTTTCAGGCTGATGCATGGATGCCTGTGGTTGACATAGCTAATAGACTTGTTGACCCAGAATGGAAGGGGCTTGATGGGCAAGGACCCTACGACCTTGCCCTTTTCATAGGGATCCCCTACTACATAGAATGGCTTGTTCTCTCGAGCATAAAGCATTTTTCACGAGATCTCAAAACCGTTTCCATGGACATGCATTACCAACCTCATGCGTCATGGTCATTCCCGAACTTATCGGTTGACGAGTGGGAGAATAATCTCAAAGTCATTATAGATAAAACGGAGAAGAAATAGGATGTCTATGTTTGGAGATATCCCAGTAGATGTCGGGATCATTTATGAAGGAGAAAGAATCCGATGGCCAGACGCTTATACAGAGCTTGGCGGTCCCAAAGTAGAGCATAAGTTTGAATTGGTTAAGGTTCGAAACATTGAGGATGTCGAAGATGGAAAAATAACAATCATAGGTCCCGATATTAAGGATCTAGAAAAGAAATCATACCCCTTTGGAATATATATTGAAGTTGCTGGAAGAGATCTTGAAGAGGAACTTGAAGGCGTTATTGAGCGTCGTATCCATGAATACTGCAACTACATAGAGGGGCTCATGCACCTAAACCAAAGATATGATATTTGGCTTAGGCTAAGCAAAAGATCATTCGAGAAAGGGTTAAACTCATTTACATATATCGGCAAGGTTCTTCAGAGGCTTTTCAAGAGCGAATTACCCATCATAGAAAAGATTCAGCTAACTTTCATTACGGACTCCGAAAAGATAAAGGAAAGATTCAATGAGGCCATTGAAACCTATCAGAGACGTGATGCAAGAGCCAGAGGTTTGAAAGATGAGGATGTAGACGCCTTCTACGGGTGTACTCTCTGCCAATCTTTCGCCCCAACGCATGTCTGTGTGATCACACCTCAGAGATATTCCAACTGCGGAGCCATCAGCTGGTTCGATGGAAGAGCCGCCGCAAGGGTGGATCCAAAGGGGCCGCTCTTCATGATCGATAGGGGAGAATGTGTTGACCCGTTTAAAGGGGAGTATAAGGGTGCCAACGAGACTGTAAAGATGAAATCTGGAGGAGAGATCACTCGAGTTTGGCTTTACACAGCCTTCGGGTATCCTCACACTTCCTGCGGCTGCTTTGAAGCCGTAGCTTTCTACATACCAGAAGTGGACGGCATCGGAGTGATCCATCGAGGTTTTCCCGGGGCTGCTCCTAATGGTCTTTCCTTCTCTACTTTAGCAGACTCAACGGCTGGTGGAAGGCAGGTTGATGGTTTCCACGGCATATCCATAGAGTATATGCGGTCGCCCAAATTTCTTCAAGCAGATGGAGGCTGGAACCGCGTAGTTTGGTTACCTGAAACCATAAAAGAACGGGTTAAAGATTTTGTGCCAAAGGATCTCATCGATAAAGTCCCAACAGAAAAAGAAGTGACAAACGTAGAGGAGTTAAGAGCTTTCTTGGAGAAGAAGAACCATCCAGTGGTCGAGAGATGGAAAGCTGTTCCAACAGAAGTTGTGACTGAAAAACCATCTGAGGAAGAAAAAGTTGAGGTTCCTGCCGCAGCGCAAATTCCTATAACGGTTTCCGCGGCTCCAGGAACTATATCTGGGGTCAGCGGCTTCAAGATAGCCCTGAGAAACGCCAAAATCCACGCTAAAAAGATTAGGATTTTAAGCAAGGAGAAGTAGTTACATGAAAAATGATAAAGAAAAGAAGGACGAAAATGAAAGAGCATTTATAAAGATCGGACCTAAACTTTTAGAGCTCCTAAGCAAACTTGGAGAGATAGAGCTGGAAGATGTGGAGATGGAAGTTGGAGAACTCGAGGTATGGATACAGCCAGCTATCCCCACAGTTATCTCGCAGGCAGTCGCGCCTACGGTTTCATCCAAAGTTATACCTGAAAAACCATCTGAAATCCTAAGAGCAGAATTTAAGCCTCTAATTCAGACATATCCTGGAAAAATTACGGAAGTAAAGCTTGGTGCAACGAGAACGGAAGGAGGCTCCCGAGGAAAGACTTTGGTGATTGGAGGCGAGACATCGCCAGCCTTCTATTTGTTTGAAGAGGTTCCGCCTAATCCTCCTGTAGTCTCCGTGGATGTGTTCGACACGGAGGTTAGTCTGCCCAAGGCTTTAAGAGCATATGTTCAAGATGTCATAGGGGACCCGGCTGCTTGGGCTAAGATGGCGGTTAATAAGTTTGAAGCCGACGCTGTTACTGTGCATCTACTAAGCACGGACCCGCTGATTAAGAATGCGTCGCCAACCGTCGCATCAAAAACAATAGAAGAAGTGTTGCAAGATGTGGATGTGCCAGTTATAGTTGGTGGATGCGGAGATCCAAAGAAGGATGCTGAAGTCTTCAAGAAAGTCGCCGAAGTAGCTGAAGGAGAAAGAGTTATGCTCAGTTCTCTTACGCTTGACATGGCTGACGCTGGAATTTTAGAGGATGTAGCCAGAGCCGTAAACGATCATGGTCATGTTGCACTGGCATTCACAGCTATGGATCTAAACCGAGCTAAAGAGCTAAATCGTAGGCTATACGAATTTCTACCTAAAGAAAGCATAATCATGGATTTAACCACCGCAGCTTTGGGCTATGGTCTTGAATATTCATTCAGTATTCATGAGAGGGCTAGGTTGGCTGCTATAATGGGGGATCTTGAACTTCAACATCCAACTTTGTCGGGGTCGACAAACGCGTGGGCTGCTAGGGAGGCTTGGATGAAGCTAGAACCTCTGTGGGGACCAAGGGAGCTGCGAGGTCCAATATGGGAGACTGTCACAGCTTTAGTGTTACTTCTAGCTGGTGTTGATATGTTCATGATGATGCATCCAGCTGCAGTTCGTACGATGAAAGAGGTTATTAAGAACCTAACAAGTATGGGCAAAGCAAAACCAGAAAAGATTGCCGACTGGGTTTCATTACGTATTTAGGAGGCCAAAAATAGAATTGACTGAAACCGAAACAAAAAGAAGCATCAGGGAACTAAGCCCTCTTGATATTTATAGATTACTTCCTAAAATTACCCCACCATGCGAGAAATGTGGTGAAAAAAACTGTCTAGCTTTCGCGGCTAAAGTTGTTAACCGAGAAGTTGCAATAGAAAAATGTCTGCCAATTTTGGAAGAGAAGTATAGAGCTGAATATGCCAAACTCAAGGAGATTTTAGCCCCGCTGATTAGAGAGATCACAATTGGGGTAGGAGATAACTCTGTTAAAATCGGCGGGAAACTCGTAATGTATCGACATGAGTTTTCCTACCACAATCCGACACCTATAGCTATAGATGTTACTGATGAAATGCCAGAAAGCGAGGTCTTAGAACGAGTTAAAATTGTTGAAGGCTTCAAATATAATTATATTGGAAGAATCTTGAATCTTGACATGATCGCCATTAGATCAACATCTAATGATCCGGCCAAATTCAAATCAACCGCGGAAAATGTGGCAGCAATTACAAAGTTGCCATTAATTTTATGTTCATTCAACGCCAAGGCAATTGAGGCAGCCTTAAAATCACTGTATCAAAGGAGACCCTTGATTTACGCAGCCACAAAAGATAATTGGAGAGATATGGCTGAAATAGCATTAAAGTATAACTGTCCCTTGTCAATCTTTGCCCCAAATGATTTGAATCTTCTTAAATCCCTTGTAAACACCCTTGTTAACTACGGCGTTGAAGATTTGGTAATTGACCCGGGTACTTTCCCAGAGGACGGATTATGTGAGACTATAAACAACTTTACTATGATCAGAAGAAACGCGTGTAAAGGCGGCGATGAGCTACTTGGCTATCCTATTTTAGGGACACCTATAACAGTTTGGTTAGATAAGGATTCACCTAAAGAATTGCTACAGTGGAAAGAAGCTTACCTCGCTTCGATGTTGATTGCAAGATACGCCGACTTATTAATAATGCATAGTACCGAAGGATGGGTTCTATTACCAAATATTATTTGGCGGTTTAATCTATATACAGATCCCAGCAAGCCTGTTTCTGTTGAACCTGGGTTAAAGATTTTTGGGAACCCTGATGAAAATTCGCCTGTGATGGTTTCGACGAATTATGCTTTGACCTATTTCACAGTTGAATCAGACATAAAATTATCTGGCGTTGATTCCTACCTAATACTTGTTGACACTGGTGGGACAAGTGTAGAGAGCTCCATAGCTGGCAGAATCTTAACAGCGGAAACAGTTGCAGACGCCTTAAAAAAGTCAGGGATAGAGGAAAAAGTTAAACATAGATGCTTAATCATCCCTGGTTTAGCTGCAAGGTTAAGCGGAGAAATTGAGGAAATAACAGGCTGGCGAGTCTTTGTAGGCCCAAGAGATTCATCTGGAATACCTATGTACCTAAAGGATAATTGGCCGCCCAAAAAAGAGTAACAAAGTAAAAGCTTAGGGAGTGGATTTAAAGTAGAATATGAAATTAATTGTTTCAATGGGTAGAGGGGGATGCGGAAAAACCAGTTTTGTTGCGCTTATGGCAAAGTATTTCATAGAGATCGGTGACATCCCGATTCTTCTTGTAGATGCCGATCCTGACCAAAATTTAGCTGAAGTTTTGGGCATAGATCTTGATAAAGAAAGAATAAGAACGATATCCGATCTACTAAGTGAAACTTTCTTGGCAGAAGGAGGTACTACAATCGGGATACCACCATCAGAAAGGATAGAAAATAAAATATGGGAAAAAGGGATATATGAAGGAGAATGTTTCGATCTAATTTCTATCGGACCGAAATGGGTTGAAGGTTGCTACTGTCTACCTAATGCAGCGTTGAAAAAAGCTTTAGGTAATCTAACGAAAATTTATAAGAATGTAATTATCGATTCTCCAGCTGGCTTGGAACATTTAAACAGAAGAATCACTTCCGAGGTCGATGACATTTTTGACATATTAGACCCTTCCCAAAAATCCTTTGAGCATGTGGAAAGGGCTTTAAGAATCATTAAAGAAGTAAATGTGGCATTCAAGAATTTCTACGTTGTTGGGGGGTTCAGGTTTCAAAAGATCCATGAGGTAGAAATTGAAAAAAGGACGAATTTGAAATATTTGGGGAAAATTGCTTATGACAAGGAAGTTGAAAATTTCATATTTTCTGGTAGATCTCTACTCGAACTTTCGTCTTCGTCTCCTGCTTTTTGTTCCGTGAAGAAGATAGCGAAAAAAGCTCGATACATCTAGGGTCAGGTTTTTCAACTCTTTTATCAGAATAAATATAATGCACCCATTGTTGCAAACTCTCGAAACACACCACACTTATTTATTCCGGCAGGAAATCATTGTGTTGACACCAAACCGATAGAGAATGTTGTAGTTAAACACGTTTTCTCGGTAAAGTAAAAATTCGGAAAAGCGAAAAAATGTTTGGCAAGGAGGAAAGCCTAGATATCTTTCAGATGCTCTATGAGAGTGCCAAAAAGAAGAGAGAAGCAAGGACCCGGCTTCTTGAAACGCTTGACGTAAAAGAATATTTCATAGAAGGAAGCATAAGAATTAACAGAAGAACTTGTCAAGGTGCAGAGTGTAAATTATGCATAAAAGTTTGTCCTACATATGCCCTTTACTTCAAAGATGGCGAAATAAAAATAACCGAAGATCTATGCATCTATTGTGCATCTTGCGTTCTATGCTGCATGGTTGACAACTGTATACAAATAACAAGAAAACGGCCTAATGGAAAAATTGAGAGATACAGTACCCCATGTGAAGTTCAAAGGATTTTGGAAAGCATAAATTCCAAAAAGAGAATCGATGTCGTAAATCGCCGATTTAAGTCCAAAGAAATTTTTAGGATTCTCCTTAAATGATTTAAGAGCGCCCCATTTATCTGATAAATAGCACAATTTAACGGTGAGGTTATTTGAAGATCGCTGTTGCTGGGAAAGGCGGCGTAGGAAAAACATTCATTTCTGGAACATTGGCACGATTATTCGCGAGAGATGGGTTTAGGGTTCTTGCTGTTGATGCTGATCCCGCTATGAATCTCTCTTACGCCTTAGGTATCTCCTCAGATGTCGCCTCCAAAATTATTCCAATAACGGAAAATAAAGAGCTTATTGAAGAACGGACCGGAGTTAAACCAGGATCGGCTTTTGGAATGTTTATCAACCTCACACCAACCGTCGACGATATTAAAGATAGGTACGGAGTTATCGGACCTGACGGTGTTAGGTTACTCATTATGGGGACTGTGCGCACCGGTGGTTCTGGTTGTATGTGCCCAGCAAACTCTCTTCTTCGCGCTTTAATTAGGCATATCACCCTCATAGAAAAAGACGTCATAGTCATGGATATGGAAGCCGGGCTGGAGCATCTTGGAAGGGCAACTGTACGGGGTTTTGACGCGTTGTTATGTGTGGTGGAGCCCAGTGCACAATCGATGGAAACCGCTGGCAGAATCAAACGTTTAGCTAGAGACATCAATGTAAAGGATGTTTTAGCTGTAGGAAATAAGGTTATGACAGAAGACGATGAAAAATTCATCAGGAATTCGTCAATCGGAATCGGATTAGATTTAATCTGTACTATTCCATTCGATCAGAACGTCATCCGCGCTGACGTTCTCCGCATAGCTCCAATAGATTATTCCCCTTCTTCACCGGCAATGGTGACTATTAGGCAGCTTAAGGAAAAGCTTAAGACAATGTACGGCTGATGCTCCTATTCCTTAAGCGTCAACATTTTAAAAAAGGCGGACATCAAAAGGTATGGAGTGAATTTAAACGAAGCCACTTATATTGTCTGCTCTGCGTTTATGCTTTATTTATGGAGATGATTTCGCTGAACGCGTCATAGGGAATCTCTGCAATTCATTCAGTTTTTGCCAAGCCTGCGGACTAACATGCGAATATTGCAGATTGAATTACAGATCTTTTGCTGGAGATATTTATGGCACATATGAGATAACTGGTGATCTGCCGCCTTTCATCGAAGAACCTGAAAAATTCCTGCCGGAAAACACGCCGAAAAGCGATGTATTGATCGCAGTAGGGCTCCATCCCGATTTATTATCGGCTTTGCCTTTTGTTGTTAAAGAATCTGAAGTGAAAGCAGTGATCGTTCCGATTGAAAATAAAAATTGGTGTTCCGCAGCTGTTAAGAATCGCCTTATAAAGGAACTAGAAAAAATCAATGTTGAATATGCCTTTCCTAAGCCTTTCTGTTCTCTTGAAGGGTCTAGCCAACCAGTCTTGAAGGAATTTGTTAGGCAATTTCGAATTGGCAGACCTGAGATTGAAGTTGAAGTAGAACATGCTTTTATCAAACGAGCCACTGTTTTAAAGAGTGCACCCTGTGGTTCTACTTGGTACGTAGCACAGTGCATAAAGGGTAGAGATATTTCCAAAATAGAGGATGTGGTGGCTGTTGCGCATCATTCTTATCCTTGCACTGCAAGTATGGAGGTTGATCCTGAACTTAACGATACAATACTCCATAAAGCTGGTTACATAATTCGAGAAGCAGTCAAAAATTCCATAGAAAGAGCTGAAACCAAAAAATAGGTTAAATGTATTTTGTGAAAGCAATATGTCAATTAATAATCTGCTTTAATTGCAGAAATAAATTTTAATTAAATCAAATATAAATTATATTTAGCAGAAGAAACCTATACGTTGAGATAGGGCTATTCTCCGGCTTAGAACTGAAAGGGGATGCGGGACACGGGTATTGAAGGTTTAGATAAGATTTTCAATCCTAAAAAGATTGCAGTAATAGGAGCCAGCAACAAAGAAGGATCAGTTGGTTTTAAATTATTCAACAACCTGATCGGTGTCGGATTTAGAGGTACAGTCTATCCTGTTAACCCTTTTAGTCCAAGTGTTCAAGGCATAATGGCTTATCCAAGCGTTAAGAAGATTCCGTGGCAAATAGATTTGGCGATCGTTGCAACACCAGCGCACGTTGTTCCGCAAGTTGTTGAAGAGTGCGGTGAATCAGGAATCACCGGCATCATAATAGTCTCATCAGGTTTTGGCGAAACCGACCCATGGGGAAAGATCCTAGAAGAAAAGCTCGTAAAATTGAAAAGCGCTTACGGTTTGAGGATTATTGGACCCAATTGCCTTGGCGTGATACGTCCAAGCATAAAACTTAACGCAACATTTGCAAATAAAATGGCTATGCCGGGTCAGATAGCTTTCATGTCCCAAAGCGGCGCTCTTTGCGCTTCAGTTTTAGACTGGGCGGTTCATGCGAATGTAGGGTTCAGCTGTTTTGTTTCAGTTGGAGGCATGATCGATGTTGACTTTGCGGATTTAATCGACTATTTCGGGAGCGATCCGGAAACTAGAAGCATAGTTCTCTTTATTGAATCTATAAAAGAACCGAGAAAATTTATGAGTGCAGCTAGAAGATTTGCGGGAACTAAACCCATAATAGTTGTTAAGGCTGGGAAAACCCCTGAAGGTATGAAAGCAGCTGCGTCGCATACAGGCGCAATTGCTGGTGAAGACGCTATTTATAACGCTTTTTTTGAGAGAGCTGGCATAGTCCGTGTTGAGGAAATATCTGACTTATTCAATTGTTCAGAAATATTAGCTATGCAGCCTCCTCCGAGAGGAAAGAACTTAGCCATAATCACAAACGCAGGTGGACCCGGGGTTATGGCTACTGATGCGTTGATAGCCAGAGGGGGGAAGCTTGCAACCTTAAATGACGAGACGGTTCGAGCTTTAGATGAAATCCTTCCGCATTATTGGAGCAAGTCAAACCCAGTTGACATATGCGAGGATGCAACGGTTTATAGGTTTAGAAAGGTTCTCGAGACATGCGTCAACAAATTGAAAGCCGACGGTTACCTAGTGATATATACACCTATTGGAGCTGCGGAACCATCTGAGACTGCAAAGGTTCTCATAGAAACATTAAAAGATATTGACAAACCTATTTTGGCGTGTTGGTTGGGCGAAGAAGAAGTAAATGAAGCCAGAAACCTTCTAAGAAAAAATAGAATTCCTGTATACTCTACGCCTGAGCAAGCAGTGGCGACTTTTATGTATATGCATCAGTACGCGCGAAACCTTGAGCTTCTGTACGAGACACCTGAAGAAATCCCCATTAGCTTTCCTTCCGATAAGACGCGGCTTCAAAAAATATTAGAGACAGCAGCTAAGGAGGAAAGAGAGGTTCTTACGGAGGCTGAGTCCAAAGGGTTCCTGGAAGTTTATGGAATTCCAACAGCTAAAGCTTATGTTGCCAAATCCATCGAAGAAGCAGTCAGTGTATCTTCAAAAATCGGGTTCCCAGTTGTTATGAAGATTCTGTCACCTCAAGTTACACATAAAACCGATGTCGACGGCGTAATTCTGAATGTTGCTTCGGCTTCACACGTTAAAAAGGCCTTCACGGAGCTCGTTGAACGGGTCAAGAAGCGAAATCCCTCTTTGAAGATTGAAGGCGTAACCGTTCAACCAATGATTACCAACGGCTATGAATTGATGATGGGATCAAAACGCGATCCCCAATTTGGTTCAGTCATAATCTTTGGAACAGGAGGGACCAGCATAGAGCTCTTCAAAGATATATCAGTCAGTTTTCCACCTTTAAACCAAACATTGGCGCGAAGGATGATTGAGTCTACAAGAGCTTATAAGCTTCTTTCAGAAGGCTTTAGAGGCAGACCGCCCATAAACATCCGCCTTCTTGAAGAGACGCTCGTCAAATTCTCACAGTTAATTATTGACTTTCCGCAAATAAAAGAAGCCGACGTAAACCCGCTTAAGGTTGATGAGAAGAGTGTTGTAGCCTTGGACGCTCGGATTGTTTTAGATTTGAACAAAGTTTCTGCTGAAATTCAACCTTATGAACATCTCATAATTAGACCTTACCCCAAAAAATATGTGACTCAAAGTAAGCTGAGAGACGGAAGAGAAGTTTTACTTCGCCCTATAAAACCAGAGGATGAGCCCCTTCTAGTTGAACTTTTTAAGACATTTTCGGAAGAAACCATGCGTTTCAGATTCTTTCAAGTCATAAAAGAGATATCTCACCAAACGTTGGCTAAGTATTGCAATATAGACTATGACCGCGAGATGGTTATTGTCGCTGAATTGTCTGATAATGGAAAGCGTTGTTTAGTCGGCATGGTTAGGCTCGTAGTTGAACCTGATGGTGAAAGCGGAGAAGTCGCCGTCGTCGTCGGTGACCCTTGGCAAAACCGGGGTATAGGCACAAAAATGTTCGATTACATCATCGAAATCAGCAAGGATATGGGGCTTAAAAGAATCTTTGGTGAGATCTTAGCTGAGAACACGAAGATTATGCATATTTGTTGTTCAAGGGGTTTCGAGATCAAATCTATCGATGAAGAAACGTATCTAGCAACCCTTAATCTTGGGAGAAGCGGATCTTAAAACAAAGATTTCTGAAGTAAAATTCGCTGTACATTTGCCCCATTAAGGAAAATAAAACGTAGTTACAGCCAACACGTCAGCTTTTATATTTTAGTTGTTGGGCGCTCACTGAAATTTACGAATAGGAAAAATGATAGTTGTCGTCAGAGTAGACGTTAGAAAAAGAATTTACCATTAAGCCGTCTAAAATTTCTAAAAAAAGTTTTTAGTGAGATTTCGTCATCAGTTATGAAGTTACGAGAAACATGGTATATAGTCTCTTACTCTGAAATTCACACCGAGTTTTTGTGCAAGATCCCTAACTTTAGAAATGTCTATCTCTGGGATGGCGACGGCCGTTGTTTCAATGTCAAATTCTTTTTTGGCTTTCCTAATAAATTCTAATACGCTTTTAAAGGCATTGTTTAGCATTGGTCTGCAAATTTGATTATACAGCTTTTCGTCATGAGCGTTGAGGCTAACACTTATCATGTCCACGCCCGCATCTTTCAATTCCTTCAAAATATCTCTTCCCTCATTAAGTAGGAATCCATGACCGTTAGTATCTATTCTGAGCCGCATAATTTTTCCGTAGTATTTTCTTATCCATTGAGTGACCTCCAAAATACAGTCTAATCTCATAGTTGGTTCGCCGAAACCGCAGAAGACGATTTCATTCCAGTTCTTTTTATTTATAACTTTTTGCAGTTCTGAAATAACCTCTGTGGCAGAGGGGTCATTTTCAAGCTTAAGATTGAAGCCGCCTACGCCGTCTCTAAATTTTCTAAGGCAAAAGATGCAATTATTTGAACATTTGTTAGTTATATTCAAATAGAGGTTGTTTCCAAGCCAATAGGCAATACTCGGTTTTTTACAGTTAGACATTAGCTTTTCCCCATTTTTACAAAACACGTCAAAAAGGAACAATGTCTAATATAGGTTTCTAACAAGGTCTTCCTTTTAGCTTAGAAATATAAATCTCCTACTTTTTTGGGACATTAATATCTTAATTGGTTTTCTCAAAAATTATGCTTGCCTTTTAATATTGAAACATTCATGTGAAGGTTGCATAAAGCTTTAATACGTTTAAATGCGAAATAAAGACGGAGTGAAAGTTATGGGACAACCTTATTATCCGCCGCCTCCGCCTCCGCCGCCAGCTCCAACGCCGCCTCGAGGAGCCTTGCCGCCAGGCGAATTCCATCTTCCAAGAACTAATCTTTTCCGAACTATTAGATCTCAGCTAGCAGCTTTGGAGCGTCCCCCTCAGTTCAAAAGTGAATTTGAGCCCATAATCGGTTTTCTCATACCACTTGTTTTTTCAGGTTTTTTTGGTATTCTTATTGCTTTGGGTATCAACAATGCGATCTTGCCAGCTCTAGGACAAGCTGGATGGCTGTTGCTTGTCGTTATTGCGCCGATTATTGAAGAAATTACCAAAGCTTTGTGCATGTTATTTGTTGTATATGCTATTGCGGGGATGTTTCCAAACCGTAGATATGGAGCTTTCGTCGGTGCAGCAGCAGGATTAGGATTCGGCACCATGGAAAGCATAATTTATACAGTAACAGGTCAGGCGCAGGGAATAGCAGCTTTTGTCAGGCTTATTGTTACTCCTATTATGCATCCGCTTTGGTCCACATTTGTGGGCATAGGCGTCTTCGTTTTCGCCGCAAAGAAGTCAGCTGGCAAAAGTTTCTCTAATGCATTGTTTGGGTTACCCTTAGCATTCTTGGTTTTTGGTATAATAAATCACGCATTATGGAATGCTGT
This sequence comes from Bathyarchaeia archaeon, assembly GCA_038826015.1. GTDB lineage: Archaea > Thermoproteota > Bathyarchaeia > Bathyarchaeales > DTEX01 > JAWBOR01. Next base: position 2,868 of record JAWBOR010000020.1, on the reverse strand, counting down.
TGCAGTTTTGCTGCCATTTGCGGGAGGCATATGGCTTACACCTTTTCTATCTACTGTCATAGACATTGTAACCATTTTCCCTATCTTCGCATTCCTTCTAAGAGACTTTCTGGGAGGACACTTCAACTTTCAACACTTCTTCGAAGCATTGCCGGAGCCTTCACCATTTTATCCAACTGTCGCTCCTCCTCCGCCGCCACCTCAGACATTTCCAACCTGTCCAACTTGCGGTCAACCCCTGGCCTATATTCAAGAATATAACCGGTGGTATTGCCCAAGAGAGAAGAAATACGTGTAATTACTGCTATATTAAAGTGGTGATTTGAAAATGAGAATTGGAAAGTTGTTGTTGGCGTTATTCTGCATGATATTCATCATCGTGTCGATTTCCAACGTCTATGCAACAGATACAAGTGGGACTTATACGGGCGCCCTAACAGAGGGTGCAAACCCTGTTGATGTCTACCTAAACGGAGAATACATCGGAGAGTACAAAGATTACAGAATGTATCAGGTTAACCTTGATAGGAATCAGAAAATTAAATTAAAACTAGAAGTTCCCGATGGAGCTGACTTTGACCTTTTTGTCTACAACGAAAATGAATCTAAAGGTTGGGGATCGATGTCGGATGTGTTTGGACAAGATGAGGAGATGAACGTTACGATTCCAGAGGCAGGCATATATAAGTTTTATATAATAGCCTGGAGTGGAAGTGGAAGCTACACTCTTCGTTGGGAGACAGTAAGCGAAGGATTCGACATCTACAGTTTTCTCTCCAATAATCTCTGGATCATTGTAATCATAATTGTGGTTATTATTGCCATAATAATACTCGTAGCACTCTTAAGCAGAAGACGACATGTAGCTCCACCAATTTATGTTATTCCGCCATCACCATATGCTCCCCCACCACAAATATCCTCGAAAGAACAAAAGTTATGCCCTACTTGCGGTGGACTAGTAACATGGATCCAAGAATATCAAAGATGGTACTGTTACCGCTGCAGCAAATACGTTTAAGTTACGCACTATTGCAAGAGGTATAGGTGGAACAGATTCGGTTGCCATGTAGAAAAGCTTAAAAAATGTTGAGCAGTAAATTTAGAAAGGTGCTCAAATTGGAAGAAGAGAAAAGAAAGGCTCTAACAAAAGATAGACTTGTCGGCATGAAGGTGATCGACGGCGAAGGAATGCTTATCGGCGTGGTTAAAGATATAGCCTTCACGGTGGGAACACCAATCAGCATGGTCATAATCCTAGAGGCTAAAGATGGCGCAACTAAAGAGATTCGTTGGGAAGAAGTTCAAGCCGCAGGTGACTTCGTAGTTTTAAAGGCCAAAGCGGCAGCGCCAGCCGTAACACCAACTGCGGCAGCTAACTGTCCCACATGCGGCGGACCTTTAACCTTCATTCAGCAGTATCAAAGATGGTACTGTGCGAAATGCCAGAAATATGTTTAAATTTACAAAAAAATAAGGGAAGATACTACTCAGTTTAGGGCCAACAAGCTACTTTTTATCCCGAACCACCATATATTTTAGTCACACGTATTTTTTCTCATTTTGACAATACCAGCGATTATATTGAGCGATGAAAGTCAAAGGTTGACCGCAAGTTGGACAAGAAGGAGCTGGTGGAGCACTTGGTGGCATAGGCGGAGTGGGAGCTGTTGGTTGACTTGGTGGAACGGCAGTTGGAGGATAAGGTGGAGGGGCCCCTGGCATGTAAGCTGGCGGGTAGGCTGGATAAACAGGAGGAAGACCGAAATAATCTCTAACTTCGGGTCTCTTTGTCCATTCCATTACCGTGGCCCCGCTTATCTTTAGAGACCATTTTTGACCAGCAAGCATTCCGATTGCACAAATGATAGCGTATATCCCTATTATTATGCAGATCACTCCAATGGCAAGAAGATACGCAGATCGATCGACATTGTAATAGAGGTAAAGGTCATATGCACTGAGTATTATCACGATTATGCCTGGAATCAACATACCAAACAATGCCCATTTTGTTACGATGCTTGGCCTTACTTTGACATAACCATAGGGTTGCATAGGCGGTGGAGGTGGAGGAACGGTCATATCTAAACCTCTTATCCCCAATAGTTTATATGTGAATTTAAGATTTTCGTCTACAATTATCGCTCACTTTTGACAGACAGCTTGATAACCAATAGCGTACCATTTCATCCGCCTTCGACTTACCAAAAAAGACTATGCGAAGAGGAGTGTGCATTCTTCTCCACGTAGCCGTGATTGTCTGCATAGGTATTGCTGTCTTAGGGCTAATAGTTATTCTTCTAACTTCGTCAGATTTGTTGTCTATAGTGCTTGATATAATCCGCATCGTTGGCATCATCTTCATCCTTGTCATAAGGCTAGCTGGATTAAGAAGCACATATCAGCCAGCACCTCGGACGGTCTCAACTCCACAACCATCGTTACCTCTATGCCCAACGTGCGGTCAACAATTAACTACATTTCTCAGTATAACAGATGGTATTGCGCTAAAGAAAGAAAATATATGTAACACGTTAAGTATTCTTCTTGAAATATACATCGAAAATTTTAATAATACAAAGCGGGAAATCCATGGAAAGAAGGAAATATTATGACTCAGCAGACTTATCCTCCGCCACCACCATTCTCACCCCCTCCTCCACCGCCGCCTCAGCTTCCTCCCGGCGTTTTTCCTCCTGGCGAGTTCCATCTTCCGAGAACCAATATCTTTCGAACTATTAGAGCTCAGCTAGCAGCCCTAGAAAGACCGCCCTATTTCAAGAATGAATTGGAGCCTATGTTCGGTTTTCTAACGGTCTTTGTACTTGCAGCACTTATCGGAACTCTCATTCCCCTGGTCTTAAA
>JAWBOR010000019.1:15545-22675 GCA_038826015.1 Bathyarchaeia archaeon | reverse complement strand
TAGCTTTTGGCCTCAGACTTTTGCCCATTCGTTGGGGTTACTATCTCACCGAGTTCGACCCCTACCACCAATATCGCCAGACAAAGTATATAGTTGACAACGGTTTCTTTGCCTGGGTTAATTGGCACGATTACATGAGCTGGTATCCATGGGGAAGCCGCATATCTAGTGTATCCTATCCAGGGCTACCCATGACTGCTGCAATATTATATATGATCCTTAATGCTTTGGGCATCAGAATCAACCAATCTCCTAGTCTCGACCCGCTCTTATCTGATCCTGTTTACAATTTTGCTGTAATTTTTCCAGTTTTTATGGCGACGCTTACGTGTTTTGTTATGTACTTTCTAGGCAAAGATCTCGGGGGTGAGAAGGTCGGTCTTCTCGCTTCATTCTTATTGGCTCTTGATTCATCATATATTGGTCGAACTTCACTCGGCTGGTTTGACGATGAAACAGTTGGCATATTGGGCATACTACTTTTTATTCTATTTTTTATCAGGTCAATAGGAACAAACAAACCTTTGAAAACCGGTCTTCTCTACGCGATTGCCGCAGGATTGTCATTGGGTTATCTTACTGCTTCATGGGGGGCTTCGCGTTATCCCATCGTGATGACTGCTTTATTTGCCTTAATACTCCTGATTATTCGAAGATACTCACCCCGTCTACTGTTGTCGTACGTAATAACTTTCGGTTTAGCGCTTTTCATAGCAATGAACGTTCCTTATTTAGGCTTCAAATTTCTTTTTGAAGAATCAATTCTGCCCGTTTACGGAGTTCTCGCCCTTTTATGTATCGCTGAAATTAACCGGCGTACAAAAACATTTAACAAAAAACTGATTTACATATTGATTTTTATTGCATTAATAGGTGCTTTTTATGCGCTTCTTGTGTTAAGAGGGATAATCAAACCGTTGGAGTCAAAATTTATTTCGGTTCTTAACCCTAGTCAACGCATATCTTTGCCTCTTGTAGAGTCCGTAGCTGAACATAGGCCTTCAGCTTGGGGAACATTTTACTATAATTTCGGAATTGGAATCTTCTTCATACCAATCGGACTATTTTTCGCAACTATGATGGCAACGGACCTAAGCATCTTTATGATCATATATGGGTTAACTTCCATATATTTCGCTAGTTCCATGATAAGATTAACAGTACTTATGTCACCAGCCCTTTGTCTACTATGGGCATTAGCCTTGACAAGGCTATTGAAACCTTTCACTCTATTTTTGAAGGAAACGACAGAAGCTATCAGTCGCAGAATGAAGTTTAAACCCAGTATTGGTAAAGAAGTTGTAGGTGGAATCCTAATATTGATGTTAGTCTTGTTTGCTCTAACCTTCGTAATTGGCATCGATTTCCTTCGAGGCCCAAATGCCCAGGGACCGAGAGTTTATAGTCAAGCCTACGCGCCTGCGACGATTGCTGCAGCTAGCATGCCCGTTAAGCCAGATTCCACAGTTACAGGCTGGTTGGATGCCTTGTGCTGGATGCGCAACTATTTGCCGCCAGACGCGGTTGTTGCAAGTTGGTGGGACTATGGGTATTGGATTAGAGTTATTGCAAATAGGACAACACTTGTGGATAACGGTACTTGGAATCGAACGCAAATTGAGCAAGTTGCTCTTATGTTTATGTCTGATGTTGATAATGCCACGGACATATTGAAAAAATATAAGGTTACACATGTAGTCGTCTTCGACACAGTGCTTTCCTCAGGTTATGATTGGGATTATGGAGAATTTGGAAAATTCATATGGATGATTAGAATAGCTGGCCTAAACGAGTCGTCTTTCGGAAGTAACCAATATGTGCAGGAGTTGCAGAGAAACTACTGGGTTTGGAGCGACTACGGAAAAAACACAACGCTATATCAAATGATGGTCTATGGGAAATATAAAACTCTAGGTTCAAGTGTGGACAAAGTCTTAGAGGATTACATTGAATCAGCTAATCGATGGCGGAAATTTGAGTCTACTTTCAAACTTGTCTTTCCAACTCAGGGATATAAGAGCCAAGCGGTCAGCGGGCTGTACCCATTTGTATTTATCTATGAAGTTAATTATCAATAATTGGGCAGTTTTCTTAACTTTTATTAGCATTCCCATAGATAATTATTTAGAATAAGAAATGAATAAGACAGTTACTATTTCAGTTAAAATACCTGAAGATGTCTATGCAGAATTAATTCTACGTATTCCTGAAGGCGAAAGAAGCGTATTTGTTAGAGATGCCATAATAGAAAAACTCCAGAATACGCCGCGCCCAAACAAAATTCTTGAATTAGACCGAAAAATCCGTGAATTAGAAGACGAATTAGCCTTTATCAAACGAAGCCTGGCGGACTTGGAGTTATTAACCTACGAGATAGGAAAAATAAACCCTCACACATTCTGCATTGACCAAATCGACCATGCCATAATAAACCATCTAATCCATTACAAGGGAGCAACAACCCCTGAACTTGCTGAAACCCTAAAAGTTAACCGATGGCTAGTTCTAAATCATCTTAAAAGAATACGTAGACTTTCAGAAAGACAACTTGGGAAACCAGTCATAGAATACATCGCAAGAGAAAAAGCAGGCAAAACAAAAGCGTGGTGGCTTAACGAAGAAATCACAAACAAATATTGAACACGCCGAAAGACTCCAAAAAATCAGCGGGCCCGTGGCCCAGCCAGGATAAAGGCGTCGAGTCACCAATCATAAACGCGCATGCCTCCGGAGCCGGAGCCCCACAGAAGGCTTGGCGTGGAAAGCCGGAGATCCTGGGTTCAAATCCCAGCGGGCCCGCCATTTTTCCATCAGTTTATGAACCCATTAGCGTTGTCGGTCCAAAAACTATATAGAAAACCGTGTCGTTGGTCCTCAAAGAGGGGGCTTTAGCAAAACAAGTAATACCAACAGTCCTAGATCAAAAACGAGTCTACGTTATGGGCGAAGAAGAAGCATATATAACCTGGGGGAATAAATGCGGTTTTAAAGGATTCAAAGATGGTGAATACATAAGATAAGACGGACGCAAAAAAAGTTCTAGATATTTTGCGTGAAGACAAGCCGCGGAACAAACAGTAGAAATTTGTGAAACACCTCTTCAAAGAAAAGAATTCAAAAGCTAGATTCCGCACCAACTGAAGAATTGATAAATTAGTTAATAATGGCGCTAAAAAGAATATAACTGGGAATTGATCTTGCTTAGTTGTCATGGATTGCTGGATCAACATGAATAATACAATGTATGCAACCAGTCTCTAGAGTAACTCTCTTCTCGACATCGTGGGCTATCCTGTCTGCCTCTTCTATTGACATACTACTAGCTACCTCTATACGAAAACCTGCATGAAAAACATTTGGTCCAACATACTCTGCCTTCAAATCATGGACGCCTAAAACGCCTTTCACAGATTTTGCGGTCAGTTCGATTTTTCTAATTACCTCCTCAGGTGGTGCTTTTCCTATAAGATAGTAAACGTTGTCTTTAAAGAGGTATAAGCCGCTTACTGCGATAATTACGGCAATGAACATGGAAGCTAATGGATTTGCTAGGTTGAATCCCTTGCCAACTAAGATTACGGCTATTAGTGCAGCTACATAAGAAACTTCATCTCTTATGAGTGCGATTAGTTGCGCTTTTATAGAAGCCCCTTTAGCTTTTGCTTGCAAAATGTATGTAATCGGAATAGCAACCACAAACATGCCTACCATTATCACTATCAAGGTAAGATTCGCTTTCTGTAATTCTACAGGTTTTGGGGCTTGGTAAAACTCTGAGATTGCCTCTCGAAATGTTTCCAGACTCATGAAAGAAATTGAAATTACAGCTGCAACTAATGCCGCAACGTTCTGCGTTCTTCTGTAGCCAAACATGTGAATTTCATCTGCAGGTTTTTTTGACCAAAAAACTGATAATAAAAGAAAAGTGGAGATCAAAACGTCGCTCAACATCTCTAAAGATAATGCTAACAAAACTAGAATGTTAGTAAGAGAGAAGGTTACAAGTTGCAAGATAACTAGTACTGAATAGCTTATCAAAGCGATTTTTATGCCCCATATTTCTGTTGCACGCTCTGGCACCAAAACACCTCCGTCTTTTCAGTAGTATCCGCTCCCTTTAATTTATTTGCTACATTCTATGGCGCTTTCATGAGACGGACAAAACTGAAGAATTCTTGTTTGGTCGTGCAATAAGATTGTCCTAACTTACCAAGTGTAGATACATTTACTTACGAGGCCCAACTCCTAGTGAATATATTTTTTATAAGATGTATTATGAATGAATTCATTTCTTAACAAGAAATAGGTGACGAGGAAAAAGACCTTATCTATGCCTTCTTTGAGAGCATTGCTGGAAGGCGAAATAGGCTGCCATTGTCAGGCTTATCAACTGGATGATTAAAAAATAAGAAGAAACACCTGAGAAGTTATGAGACACGTGGACAAGTTGACCAATGAAGGATGTATCTGGACAATGAGCTAATATCCAGCCAAACCTGCAAACACATAAAAACAGAATTAATCTTTTGCAGAAAATCGGTGCTAGCTCCGTAGTTTTTGTGCATTCTCCCGGGGGGAGATTATCGTCTTTTTGGCAGACACATTCTAATTCGATTGATAGTAGTTTTTTGTTTCTTTATTGTTGTTGGTGTTGGATGCTTGCCGATTTTCCAGCAGAATGCTAGATGCAGACTTTTCTGTCATGAGGCTTATGGCCGCTTGCTTCAACTATTCGTTAAGTTCAAAATAATATTTAGGTATATACTGATCTAGGTGAAATGGAAAATTCTATATTTCAATTTTTCTAAAACAAAAAACATGGCACGCGTGAAATTTTTTTTTCATAGTAATTGCGGTCGCTGTGGCAGTTTTAAGCTTTTTTATACCAATAATTCAAGTTGTGCAAGAAACCACGTATATGACGTGGTTTCCAGACGGTCAGGTTCAAACAAGGACGCAGCAAATAACCGTTTGGATATCGCCTTTACAGTATATAATACAAGGTGGAAGAATATATTGTGAAGTAAAAACTCTGGATGACTTAAGACAGATTCTGGAAAAAATAAGGTTTAAAGAGGAATATAGGCCAAAAGGCGGGAAAGAACTGCCCTGTGGAGAGAAAACCGCGATATTAATGAAGTACCTTAAAGAAAAAGGCTTCATAGTGGAGATGGCGAGAGGAGAGTTGCAACTTGATGATGAGAAGATTCCCCATGCATGGGTTATTGTCCATTTAAAAGAGGGCACATATGTAATTGAAACCAACATGGAATCGGGCTGTCCAGATATTATAGGGAAAGTTGAAGAAGCTGCAAAGGACAGCCCAAGCTACTTAGAGAAAGAAAGATGGGATGTGGAGAAAATTGAGAAAAAATATGAGGACTTATTGAAAGAAAAACCTAGCAAATATCTGGAAGAGGCATAATTGTCGCATTCAAGTTCACCACAGGTATTCCCCCACTTTATTCAAAGTACACTTCTAATTAAGCAAAATCATAAGTTTGATTGCTTATGAATTATGCTGCTAACGAACTCATTTTTTTTATTTCATCTTCAAATGCCTTCAACGAAAAATTCTAACTTCGCTTTTTTGCAGGGGATTTTGCATTCAAGGTTTTTACTTCCAGAATTGGCAGCTCTTTTGTTTTCAGCTCTCTGAAAAAGTCTTTTTGACATTGATTTATCAAATACTCAGAGAATGTTATGAATTACGTACAAAAAGCTTGATCTTTTTTCGTCATGCGTCATTGGAATGAGAAACTGGAGGAACAAGTCCTATGATAATATCACGGAGGGAACTGTATGTCCCCCCGCATAATTCTGTTCTCTGGCACGTTTAACTCTTTTGAGAGAATTCTTTTTATATTGGATGGTTCCACATTGGGCTGAAATTTAATGGGAATTCCGCATCCCATAATTCCCATGGGCCTCTGAATTGATTCTTCGTAGTTGTATATGATGTTTCCAAGTAGGGCTTTAAGGCGTAATTCGTTGTTTAAGCGAAAAGATACTGCTTCAGCCCCGGTGCTCGCTTCTTTGAATTCGTCCCAGTCTTCGCATGTGATGTTGACATTGGATTTGACAATCGGTTTCGCCTTTTCAACAGATGGGGCTTCTTCTACAGCTGAAGGCAGCCTTTTTAAGGCGTCTTCAAGTTTCTCAATTAGGGAGTCTAATGCGCTTTCATGTTCTCTTAGCACAGATATAACGAAATCTAAGGCGTTCATTTTTTCTGAGTCAGACATTAGACACTCCCTTGAGATAGAATGGATTTCATAGGGTTTATAAATCTTTTATGAAACACTGTTATGAAACAAAAAATAGTTACCCACCATTCATCTTTTGATTATGGTTTTGAAGTGTAATCAACAATTTAGATTTTAAGTCAAATAGAAATGAATCGACTAGAGTTCGTAAATCACCTATATTTTGCGTCTCAATCTTAGGGCAGTCATTTCTGTTTACTTTTATAGATTTCGCAAACGTCATTTTTGATGATTTTCGATTGTTGACCTCTGCACTAGATTGGGATACATATCTATTGGAAAGATCGCGACATCTATTCTAAGGATAACATTAATAATAGTTCATCTCTGAACATTGACTCTACCTTTAGTATTATAGTTCGGATTTCAAAAACGTTTTTTGCTTTAATAACTAGTATAAAAATAGTTTAGTAAGATAGTGTTTGCGATACAATAGGCGGATTTATTTTGTTAGCATTTGAATCATATATACAATCAGTTTTGGTTACATTTGTCACCTCAAACTTAAAGGTAAATGTTCCCTGTTTTTTTGTTCGAGCCCACAAGGTTGCGCATCCGTCTGAGTCAGTCCACGTACCATTAAGATAATCAAAGCTATTTGGGACAGTCCACTTACCTGTGACATATGCGTCTTTAACGGGCTTGCTTTTTTCATCCAGGATCGTTACTTTGACATATATATACTTACATCCCTTTATTTTTTCAGGGGGTTTCATTACCATATGTTCAATATGCATTCTACAGGCCTCTGTGATTTCTATGGTTTTGTTAGTTAAGGGTCCCCAGTTGCCTTTTTTATCTTTTCCATGGACATATATAATGCGGGGTCCCAGAGCCCAGCCTGTTATGTTTATTTGTGCCCAA
>JAWBOR010000019.1:0-15535 GCA_038826015.1 Bathyarchaeia archaeon | reverse complement strand
TCTTCGTTCGGGGAATCGAACGCTCCATCTATTGCGATCATAGGCGTTCCAGTTCCGCTTTCTCCAGGTATGTCGATGAAATATTCTGCAGCGACAATGTTCGACCATCCACCGCCGGGGTAAGTATCATCAATTGTTGCATTGATGTTTATGTATTTAGTTATCTCTTGCGGAAATTTGTCCTTGGTGAGCGTTATATATGTTTGAGGACCGTTTATGTCGTCTTCCATCGAAAGCCCAGAGTAAGCCCCAACTACTATTCCATTGGGGTCTTGCAGTATCATTTTAATTATTGGATTGGTTGTGTCGCGTGTGTTACATGTTATGAGGTAGTTACCATCGCCGAAATACGCAAGTCCTCTAATAGTTGTATTGGCAAATCTTTCTTCATCAATTTGGAAGAAAATTTTTATTGAAGATGGATTTAGACCACTTACAGGGATTCCTTGTTCACGTTTTAAGGTAAACCCAAAGGATGTAATATTATTATCTATATAGACCATGCTCAAAATTGCAAGGTTCAGCTCTACTGTGACTTCGTTTTTCCAGCCATAAAACCCATAGGATAAAATGTCAAGGGACATGATTGCCTTAACCCGTGAGTAGCCTTCAGCTGAGCCCCAATTACAATCGAAAACTGGCTCGGAAACAGTCAGGTTAAGTCCTAGCCCAGATTGTCTCAAAAGCGTAATATTCTGCCATTCCGTTAAAGATTTGTATCCTTTATCTTTGGCTTTAGGATACTCGTCCAATTTTGTGCAGTCGATGTATTGATGTGAACTTGCAATACGATCCATCTCTTTAGAGACATCAGCTAGGGCAATGGCTAAGGCTTGACGAAAATTTGTGTTCAATTGATTTACGGTTTCTCTAAAATTATATTTTGGAAAGTGTATCGGAGAAATCGCTGTGTAAGATAATGCTACTGAGAAAGCTACCATCATTATTACTATACCAAGGCTGACGAGGATGAGAAATTGGCCTTTCCTGTTCTTCCACATACTTCGCTTGGTCATATTATCCCGTCTTCACGAGCGTCAAAGTGAGAATCACAATATCATACTTAACCTCGAAGAGAAGATCTTTAACTATGGCATCGTAAATGCCCATCAAATCTTTACCTGAAGGAGCATAGAAATAACCGTTGGTTTGAATTTCTTTGAGAAGAGGTTCATCAAAGCAAGTGGTGTTAGCACCTAAACCTATGGTATATATCAAAACGCCTAACTCTGAGACTTTTCGTGACTCATTTCTAGCATATTCTTGAGCCACTGGACACGGGATTTCAAATTTGTGTTTCGCATGTTCATTTCCATCTTCATTAAACCATGGATCATTGCAGACACCGTCGGACAAGAAAATTACAGCTCGGGTTGCTTCGCTCCTGCCATTATCATTAAATTCATCGTACGCCAATTTGAAAGCGTACCCAAAGTCATGACGATTCCAAGTTGTTTGAATCTTATTGAGGGTAGAATCTACTTGAGATATATTGCTTGTTAAAGGCAAATCCAATGTAGCATCATTGTCATTTGGGAATGCATTATTGTTGCCTGAGAAAGACACTATTCCTACTCTGTCTTTTGTAGCGTTAAGCTTCTCAGCAAAAGCCGCAATCGCTCTATGCGCATAGTAATACTTCGAATACTCATCACCGGGTTCTTTCTCGCGCATACTATGAGCGCGGTCTATGATGAATATAACGTCAAGGTTTCTCTCTACGGTCCTTGTCAAAGGCAATGACACAGTAACCACTTGTTGAAGAGTCACAACATCAAGGTTTAGGGTGCTTAGCTCTTCCATGTTACATATCGGGTCAGCTAAAAATTGCCCAGATAATCCGCTTACGAGGGTCATATTATAAAAAGTTCCTGGTGGGAGAAGCGTTGTGATCAGTGATCTTACTTTAGAATCCCAATTAGTCTCATTTTGAATGATTTGTTTTATAAGATCAGTGTTACTGAGGAAATGAATCACGCTTTGACCGGCTTCTTCAAGATCGCCTCCCTCCTCGGTTGTAAATACACTTGAGAAATAAGAAGTTGCGAAGATGCCAAATATGAGAATCGCACATGCGATCATGGCTTCAATAATTCTCATTTGTCCACCGTTATCTAGCTTCACGACATTAACCCCACAAATCAAATTTCACGTAATAAGTGACTCCTTCAATCTCGACGTAACGGGAAACAGATTCAGTGGTCATAGAAAAAACAGAGCCTGTAGCATAATTAATGGTCTGAATCATAGGAAACTCGCTGCTTAACACGCAACCACCCTCAACTCGAACGTTCAGAGCAGTGGGATATGTTTGCACAGTTTTAACCCCTAAATGATTTGCACAAACTACAAGAGAATAATTAGGCGAAGGTAGCGTATTAGTGAATTTTAATATGCAACTTCCAGTTGGGTCAGTCACTGCAGAAGCGGAGTTGTATGTTTCGTTTCCAACCAAAGAATTAGGAACATAAAACCCGGTGACATTGACGTTGGAAGACAGAAAACCCTTATAATCTCTTATGGTTATATTATACTCCATATGTGATTCTGAGCTAGCGTTAACAATGCTTATAGTGAACACAGGCGTTATCGTGAGATTGAAATGGTAATTACTACTTAACCCCATAAGTTGCCTAGCTGTCACCGGGGCAATATAATATGAAGAATTCTCCATCAACCTTGCAACTTTGCTGATATCGAGCACATAAGCTCTGAAAGCATTCTGAGCCGCTAAACCTAACGAATCAGGGTTGTCTGATTGGTTACCCCAGTTAGGGGGGTATCCAGGCGACAACAGTAACATATCGAGAATCCTTTCAGCTGTTGGATACTCGGTTTCCTGCTCCATTTTGGCGAGCTGATACCTCATTATAGTAAAAATGTTCATCTCGGAAATAGACAAAATGAGCAAAAGAATTATGCCGGCAGCAATATATTCATAATTCACGTGCATTTTTAGCGCTCTCCCAAACCGATTGTTAATTCTGCATCCTGTTTCCAAGCCCAAATAACCGCGTTGGCCACACTGCTCGAGATTGAAATGCAAGGATTTAGATCTGTGGGACCGCCAGTGCCGTTGAAAATCTTAACAGTGGACCACGGAAGAAGCGATTCTCTATAAACTGAGGGCTTAGAAGAAAAATAAGCTTTAACCAACAAAACCTTCTCTTGGGTGATGGGATTAGTCTCTTCAATCAGAGTTAAAATGTAAAAATCAGATCCTATATTTTGTGGTAAATCAAGACTTTTAATTAGAAGCTGATCAGCTGGATTTATGAAACTTAGAGAGACCAAATCTATGAGACTGGACGAAACATAATCAGCCGCTTCTTGAAGCTGCCTAGCCAATGCCTCATTCTGAAGAGAAAAATAAGATATAGTGTAAAACATAGTGACTCCGATAAAGACTAATATGAGAGTGGTAGTTCCAATCACATGGGGTATCGTTATTGAACCCATGGTTAAGCCTCACCTAAAATGGAGACTTCTATTTTAACAACTGCCACATTTATCAATGTCTTATAGCTTATGTCGCCTCCTAAGTCTATTAGCGTACAAGATTCGCTATCACTGCCCTTCTGAACAAGAATGGTGAAATTACTTCCTTCAGGCATCTCGATTTGCTTTGATTCTAAGCCTGTGTTTTTTGCGATGATACTGGCTTTTTCCTGCGGCTCAAAATGCTTGAAAACCAAGTTGATAACAGTGATTTCAATTAAATTATAGGTTTGATAACTCGTCCCTGTAAAATATTGGGTGGTGCCAGAATAAATGCAGCGTATGCGGGAGTAATCTAAAGTTATCCATGCTCCTAAGGATTGATAAACTTGAACCCTGCCCAATGAAGAAACTATGTCTGTTAAAAGGAGTGTTTCATCGCCTATAAGCTCCTTATCTGCAGCGACGCTTACACGTAAACCTCCCTTAAATTTTATAGTGTTCAGAGAAATTTGATCGTTAGGTAGCAGATTTTGTCCATTTACTGTTACAGCTAAATTTTCCTCTGTTTCCACAAAGTAAGGTGTGACAGTCCAGAAACTGGTCTTCACATAACCTGAAGATTCGGGTTTATACATGATTCTTTTGATTAGTTTGTCTAAAGCTAGCATGACGTTTTTAGCTTGGTCAAACTGAGCGTTTTCTATTTGACTGTTGATGGCGTCATTGGCTACATTAGAGGCAACGAAGACGATAATGCATAACACTGAGGTTAAGATTGCACTTGTGAGCACAAGCGAGATTCCTCGGTTACTCTTTCCCAAGTGTTTATCCCCCTATCTTGAAGAAGGTGAAATGTGTAGTTATCCAAATGCCTACAAGAGCTGCAATTGTGAGGAATATGGCATTTTTAAAACCGGATGAAACCCTCCCTGTGACAAGTTTGCCTGTTACTAACCCAAACATAAATGAGTGGAAAATCAGTGGAGTAAGCAATGTTCTGCTAAGAGAAACGAATGGTACACTGGTCCCTGCCAATGAGCTCATATCGCGGAAAAACGTGAGAAACATTGTTGTAGTCGAAGTGAGCAAAAACACGCCTATGTACGGCACAAGAATAAGAGGGGCAAGCAGTCCTTTACGTTCTTGTTCTATGAGTTTCGTTGATTCCGAGAACTCTGCTAGGGTTTCGAGGCTTTCTTCTGTTCCTCCCCCCACCGCGATTGTGTCTATTAAAAGGTATATGTTTACTAAAGCCAACCAATTACGTACCCGTTTCTTAAAGTCGTCGAAGACTTGGCGAAGTGGTAAACCCCAACCGATTTCGGAGCTTATGCGTTTAAGATACTTGGAAAATCTTCCGTAATCTCTGTTTGAAAGGATTTGGATGCATTTTTCAGGACTTAAACCCGTTTTCCTATTTTCAACAAGGTCTCTGAAGAAACTTGTGATGCCCTGTAAGATTCCTCCTTCCTCTTTTGAGTAATGTTGGTCAACAATGACTACTGGAACAGCCACAGCAATAAGAGCCAAAGCCAATCCCCAAGCAGGTTCAGAGCCTTCTGCAAAATTGAGCTGGTATGAAACGTTTGCAACGAAGTCTGTAAAGGCGGGAATTCGGGGCAGTGGTGTGTCTGGATACAAAAAAGGTACTACCATCTGAGTTACAAGGAAAAGTCCTATAGGAATCGAGCCTAATAGGACCATGTAAGATTTCCATGTTGAAACTGGATAATTGATTTGTAGCGTATCTCCCATATACATGAAGACGAGCGAAACTATGGGCAGTATTATGAAGGCGAACATGAAGAAAGATTCTGCTGAGAGTCTTCCTCCTGCTTGAGGTAAGCTGAAGGAGATAACGAACATAAGATATAAGCCTAAAGCTCCTAAAATCCCCACGATAATATAGGCTTCCAGTAAGCTGCCCATGCTCTCGCCCATGGCTTTAACCCTAGCAGCCATCTTTCGGAACATTACTTCTGTTTGGCTGTAAAGATAGTGTAGGACATCTCCTCCTGTTCTCAGGGTTGAAGCGTAGCCTAGAAGAAGGTCCTTGTAGTCCTTTAGGTTAATCACTTTGGCGGCTTTTTCCATTGCTGAAATTGGGTCCATGCCTGTGGACAGAACGATCCTTTGGATTCTTTCGATTTCGTCTCTGAGCTTAGGGAGGAGTTCCATGTTTCTAAGCCTTAACAGGCTATTGTACGGTGATAATCCTCCACGAGCCATCACGCTTATGTACATTGATGCATAGGGGATTTCGGTTTTTAATCCTGAAATTCTGTTTGAGGCTATGATTTTTGGAAACATTATGCCTAACATCAGAATTAGAATCGGCGGTAAAGTGAAGACTATGTAGAGTATGGGATTAATTAATACTCTTCCGCCGAGGAGAATTTGGGGAATTATAACGAGGAAGGTTAAGGGTATTATTGTTGAAATGAGTGTTAATAAACCGATTATGGATAAGTAAACCTCTGGGTGTATCTTCATGTTGGCGGCTTCCATGTCTATGTCTATGCCTCTACAAACCTTGAAGAGAAATTTCCCTACTGGGTTGAAGTAAGCATAACAGATGTCTTTTACACCCAACTCGTTTTCAACTCTTTTGTGGTTTTTTTCTGAGAAACTCCTGCACAGCTTTTTGGGCAATCTCTACAAGAAGTTCTCCTTCCTCCTCTTTTTCTTCGGTTTCTTCTAAGGCTTCATGGATTTTGCTGGGTTTTTCTATGGCTATTTTCATCTGTTTCTTTTCGTAATATTTCATTATAGTTTGAGCAACTTCTCTTTGGTCTCGAATGTTGTTCTTCACCATTTCGTTCAGTATTTTTTCTCTGTTTTGTATTTCTCGTAGCAGATCATCTTTGCTGACTCCGCGTTTCTCCGCGATTTTTTCTAGTAGAAAACTGTTTTTGAAGTCCGATTGCAATACGTCTTGAGAAGGTATCCATGTGGAGAGGTGATTGTATTTCCCGTAGTCTACGATTTCCCAGACATCTCTTACTCTTCTGCCGAAGGCTGCGCCGCCTGCCTTTTTGGGCAAGTCAACTCGGGCTACGTAGATGCCTACGTTCATTAGCGGAACGTAAATCTCTGCTACGTTCATAGGAGGCGAGGTTAACCTTTTTATAGCATGGTCTATGCTGTCAGCGTGCATGGTGCATAGGCCCCCGTGCCCAGTTGCGACAGCTTGGAAGAGAACGTAGGCTTCTTCTCCTCTGATTTCGCCTACGACTATGTAATCTGGTCTGTATCTCAGGCTTAATTTGACAAGGTCGAAGAGGGAAATCGACGTTGTGTCTGTTGATCCGAATCTGAAGCCTTTTCGGCTTACGAGTTGAACCCAGTTTTGATGCGGCGGGTTTAATTCGGCAACCTCTTCCACGGTTATGATCTTGTCATTTGGCGATAGCAAGCTTGAGAGAGCATTTAACATGCTAGTTTTGCCTGCTCCAGTTCCACCGATTATCATGAGGTTCATTTTGTTTTCTAATAGAAGCCATAGGTAGGCGGCGAGTTTTGCATCTAATGTTCCGAGGTTTATTAGGTCTATTATAGAGAAGGGGTCCGGGCGGAATTTTCTGACGCAGAAGGTGCTTCCTCGGGTTGAGACTTCTCGCATGAATGTGCATGCCAGTCTGTGTTTTTCTGGGAGCATGGCGTCGAGCATCGGGGTTGCGCTTGAGATGTGTTTGCCTGAGAAGTGGGCGAGTTTGAGAATAAAGTTGTCGTAGAACAGCTCATCTGTGAATTTTATGTTTGTGGGTATGCTTTCGTATTTTCTGTGCCATACGTATATGGGGTTGTCGAGTCCGTTGCAGGAAACATCCTCTATGTTGGGGTCCATTATCACTGTGTTCAATTCGCCGTAGCCTGCTAGGTCACGGACAACGTAGTAGAAGATTTTTTCTAGGGATTTCTCGTCGAATCTTTTTAGAGAACGCTTATATTTTATTGCTATTCTCTTTGTTTCGCTTAGCACGTAGGATGCTGCGTCGACGTCTAGACTTTCGGGTGCTTGCAGTTCTTTGCTTAGGATGTCTACGAGCTTCCGGTGGGCTTCTTTTTCCTCTGGGTTTAGTTTTACTTCTTGTACAAAGTAATGGTGGCCGACGCCTAATTCTGGTGATGTGACTATGAAGACTTTAGCGAAGGGTTCTTGAACCCAGTATTCTTCGATTATTTTATATTCGGGCTTAAGTTCCTGGACAAAGATTCCGATATTTTTTGTTTCTTTTTTAGCATGACTTCTAAGGAACTTTAAGAAGCCCACGGAAACTCCTCCGTATTGCCAAAAAAAGGTGAGGGAATCTAAGGCAACGTTAATGTCTTGGGATATTCTTGGCCAGCAGCTGAATGCAGTCTAACCTCGATATTCACTCCGGGAGTAAAGGATGCTGTTTTTGCCAATTGGAATTTTAATGTATCTGTGGAGCCGCTTGCAAGTGGCATTTTGTTGATGCCCCATTCTGTTCCATTTGGGTCAACAAAGGCGAAATTGGCTCCATATTCAGTATATGGTTTTCCGTTGATTAGAATATTATCTATCGTTGCATCAGATGAACCAGTATTTTTCAAAGTTACTGTTACGTTCCATCCACCTGAAGTAAATAAATCGGCATCATAGGTTGCGTATGCACTTGTTATTTCTACTTTCTCGAATCTCGTGTAGAGGCCTGCTATGCCTCCCATCCAGTATGACACTGCGACAGCTACGACTATTGTGACGGCGACGAGTATAACTGTAGCAACAACTGGACTGATTCCCTTTCTATTTCTAACTAAACCTTTTGCCAATATTTTTCACCTTGGCAAAGATTTTAGCAATAAAGCTAATAAATGACTTAAGAAGGCAGGGTCTAGTCTTAAAATACATATTTTCGAAAAACCCAAAAACCTATGGTTCTCTACTTGTTTTTCCACGCCTAGAAAACTTTAAGCAGTTTTCGAATTCATAAAACAAATATTCATCGTGTCAACTATTCTTTTTCAGCTAGACTGTCCTAGGCATTCTATTAGCCTTTAAGGCGCATAGTTCAACGGTGGAAGAAATGTATGAATGGCTTGAGTACGCAAGAATAGGCCTTAGCATTTCATTTTTATCCCTTTCTTCCATATATGACCTAAAAACCCGAGAAGTCCCCAACTGGATTTGGGTGTTATTTGCGCCGTTAGGTTTTACCTTGACGCTTCTGCAGTTTTCTTTCTTTGGAGAAAACTTGTTTCTAGTCTTGTGGGCGCTTTCTTTCATGGTGACAACAGGGCTTTCTCTGCTTCTTTTTCACCTTGGCTTCTTTGGAGGCGCGGATGCGAAGGCTTTAATCTGTCTTTCAATAGCGATGCCCGTTTATCCTTATTCGATGAAATCTTACTTGAACATTCAGTCACCCTTCTTTCCTATCTCAGTGTTCAGCAACGCAGTTCTAGCTTCTTCACTCTTAATTCTTGGGATTGCAAGCCACAACCTTCTCAGAGTAATCCAAAACAGAAAAGGATTATTCGAAGGACTTGAAAAAGAATCATATTGGAAAAAAGTAGTTGTCTTCTTCACGGGTTACAAAGTGGACATCGACAGACTTGGGAAAGGCTCACATCATATTCCACTGGAACACTTTTCAAAAGATGAAAACGGAAAAACCGCTAGGCGCCTCAAAATATCCGCCCGTTTACAAGATGAAGAATCTGAGCAAAAAGATAGTTTAGGTGAATTTTGTGAATTAAGGAATAGAAAGATTTGGGCGACACCTGGTCTGCCATTCCTAGTATTCATCACAGCAGGTTTCATATCCGCCCTAATACTGGGCGATGTCATTACCTGGCTTGTAATTAAAGCAGTCGCCAGATGAACGCTTTATAAAGCATGCGGTTTATTCCGTTGCACTTTTGCGTAGAAAATATAGATTTAAATCACAGTTTTACGATTCACATCCTTTTTTAAAGAACATCTACAACTAAATTCCGTAAAATGCTGAACAGAAATCTCGGCGTGTTTACAATGATTGAATTAAACGTAGAAAGCATATGTGAGATTTTTTGGTTCACATAAACAGGAGCCTAGAAAAATGTCAAAAGCCAGCCCAGAAACCAAACCTCAGCTTTTTGAGAGCATGGCTAGTATTCTATGCGTTCTAGGCAACACAGATGCTCTCATGATATTTGAGAAGGCAAAATGCGGCATAAAATGTTCCACGGACATTATTAAAGAACTAGGGCTCACACAGAAGAGGTATTATTCTAGACTTCGAGACCTAATCTCAAAGGGGCTGGTTGAAAAGACAGATGAAGGCTATAGGCTAACGATTCTTGGAGAAGCAATTCATAATATAAGCTATTCTATAAATGAGATTCTACTAAATCGAGATCGTCTCCTCATTATGAATCAGCTGATGGGTTCGAATAATCTATCTATTGAAGAGAAAAAGAAAATTATGAAGACTCTTGCCCTCAAAGGCAAATATCTCTCTCTGGAAGAGCTTTACGGCATACAAAGCGTAGTCAAGATAATCGATTCATATGATGAATTGGTTAAAACCGTGATCGAATGCTTTGACAGGGCTCAAACAGAAATCATGATAGCAAGTCGATACACTGTTATGGAATTGGCTGAAAGAGTTTATAACATAACGTCTAAAGGCGTCAAAATAAACTGGATCGACGGAGATAAATCGAATCTTTCTTCTAAGTTACAGATTCTAAAATTTATTTTTATGAACCCTAAAATCATGAAAAACTTTATGGAAGCAGTTAACAGCCCAAACACTAACATGTGGTTCTATTCCGATTTACCTTATAGCTTTATGATTATTGATGGAAAGTTTGGAGCGTTAGAGATAAACCATCCAACCACGAACGAGTTTCTTTTCGCAATATTCTTCGATGATTCAGAATTATGCGAAAAACTAAATCAAATCTTTCACGAACTTAAAGAAAAAGCCACAGAACATCCATACAAGAAATTGGGAAGCCCATTCAAGAAACTCAAGTTGCAAAACCCAATTTTTAGCCGTATTTGACTATATCACATTTCGAGCCTAACATTTTTGCACATTTCTGAATCCTAACAAATCAAAAAGAACCCTTTATATCTGGTTATTTTGATACAGAAGAATATTTCGGCATATTTTAAATACTTATAATATGGATTTTTCCTAAAGATTCAAAACACGGATTAACAAAAAAAATTCAATAAAAAGGCACCAAAACAGTCTGTTGGGGATAAAATGCAAATCAGAGAAATTTTAAAGCTGATTAAGATACGTTTTACTGAACGGGGGATAACCTTTATTTATGCATCAATCATGGGGTTGCTTGTCGCATCTAAGGCAAATCCGAACCCTATTCATTTGATATATGCCTTCTTAACAACATTTTTCGTCATATTGGCAATATACATAAATAATGATGTCATGGATTACGAATTCGACAAAATAAACAAAGTGGACCGACCCATAGCAACCGGCTCAGTAACCAGGAAACAGGGTTTAATCCTCGTCATAATATTGATTTCCTCTGGGATACTGTTGAGCGCACTAATAAACGTAGAAACGCTACTCATTACAATATCACTATTTCTCCTAGGATTCTGTTATTCAACCCCGCCTCCACGGTTTAAAAGCCGCTTCTTCATAGAACACATAACAACCGCACTCGGCGGCTTTCTCAGCTGCCTGATTGGAGGCGCAATAGCAAGCAATATTTCGATACAAGTTATTTACTTAGGCTTGGTATATTTCATGATTATTTTTTCTGGCACTCCATTGTTTGATCTCCCCGATCTGAAAGGAGACATGGCTCAGAAACTTAAGAGCATAAGCGTTTTATATGGGCCAAAATTTGGCATAAAATTCTCTATCGTAGGCTGGTCCTTAGTTATTGTGATTACAGCGTTGACTTATCCATATGCGGGATTCAACATAATAACGCCAATAGTGGTGACTGCAACATGCGCCGCCTTTATATGGATTGCCTATAGCCTTTTCAATCAGTGGCAGAATGTAAACTACAGCATAAGTGCTCTTAAAAAAATCATCTTTATTAATTTCATCACTCAACTCTCTTTTGTCCTAGGGATACTGAAAATATTTTAGTAATAATTGTTGCACTGAGCTAACAAAGAGATCTAGATTACTTGCTATTTTTGTTTGGGAGATTTTAAAATATTAGGGAAAGAATAAGGTAGATAATTGGTACGGAAATATATGTCGCCCACCAAAATCTTTTAAAATTTTTATATTCCCTATTTAATTCTGAAATCTCCGTTTCTCTTTTCATATCGTTTCTAGCTTCTTCCAAGAAAATCACAGAGTGTCCATATGTTGGCGCTCAATTAAAAGGCGTTGTGAACTAGAAATACAGATTAAAAAATCACTTTAAGACAAATAACCTGAAGAAACAATATAGAACATGTCATAATTTTAGATCGGCAAACCCTGAAATATTCCTAGTATTACTAGTGTGTTGTTAACGAAGCCCAGATACGAGATTAAAGCTACGCCGTTAATACTTATTTTCCAAAGTTTCTCTTTTGGAAGAAGAAGAACCAGCAAAGTAATGGCTCCCCAGAAGACAAATAAAGCCTTTAGCGGATGGTATGCAGGATGAGTTTCATAAAATCCTAGGCTTAAACCAATGGTGGTGGTTAGGTAATCCAACAAAACCCCGCCCAAAGACAACAAGAAAGGCAATAATCTTTTTAAAAAAGACATGTAAATCTCCGTTGTCACAGATGAAAATTACTCGGTATCGTCATCATATTTTCGCTGATAACTAACGCTTCGAATAACTTTGCCTACTCCAGCTATCAGCAGAATCAACAAGAGAATAAGCATAACAGCTGAAACCGCATCCATCCCCAATATCGTAGGCATCTCTTGAACCATGTCCTCCCTCCTTCTCTTTCATTATGGTTAGGGCATTCCAAATTCTCTGAAGGCTTCATAATGTTGCAGGAACCTTTTACCCTTCTCAGTGGTTCTAATAACGCCGCTGTTAACTGAATCTTCAGCGATGAGACCTGCTTTTTCAAGCTTAGCCAAATACTCATTTAGAAGCTTAAAGTTTAGGTTGGCACCGTAAACTATACGTGTTTTTCTGCTGCCGCTCTTCGCTAGGCGAAGTATCGCGGCAACTATATCTACATGAGCCCTTCTATGGGACATAACGTTTTTACTTAACATTTTTTCTTACCTCAATTTCCATTCAAATAAAAACCATAAATTTAAGCTTTTTCTAACAAAAAAGGCAAAAATTAAACTAAAAAGTAAAAAAAATTATTTTTTAACCGCTGTTGGAAATATTGGTCGCTAGTTGACCAAAATGGGAAAACATGTGCGTTCTATAACGAGACAAGGAAAATATTATCTCTTTTCTCCATATTTGGAAATTCATAAATCTTAAATATACTTTTACCCCATCATTTTCTACCTAAAAGTGAAATAGCTTGACCCCGAAAAGATCAAAACTCGAAATCTCCATCGAGATATTACGGGCAATAAATAAAGGCGAATATAAGCCGACGAGGATAATGTATAGAACTAATCTTTCATGGATTCCCCTAAAACAGATTTTTGAATCATTAATCGCCCAAGGTCTCATAAAAGAAGAGGAATTTAACAAGAGAAAAGAATACATAATAACGCCTAAAGGAAAAAAAGTTCTGAAATATTTTGAAGGAATGACTAAGCTAATTGAGTACGGAACAGCAAAAAACCTTTGAATTCAAAACGACCTCATCTTGCAAATAAATACTTTCAAAACATCTTTTTATGGGTTTACCGAAATAATTTCCCCCTAAAATCATCGAAAAGTTAGCAGCAGTTATATTTTTAAATGGTGTTAAGATTTATTTCCCATTGTCTCTTTGAGAACTATTGGTGGAGAACTTATGTGTATACTTGGCAAGGATAAATTACTCGGATTAATCGAGAAGTATAAATGTGTTTATCCCTTTGATATGAGTCTTTTAGATGGAGATAGCTACGTCTTAACGGTTAGAGAAGAAACAACACTGCAATACCTAGAACATAAAAACCTCGTGTCCAACGAAATTGTTTTCACACCGCCAGACTATGTAGCTCATCTAACGGCTAAAAGCAGATATGGGAGAGCAGGATTATCCTTTCTAAACGCGGCGAAGGTTCACAGCGGCTTCGTTGGTAGACTCGCCCTAGAACTAGTTAATCTCAGCAACGAAAGGGCTCCTATAACTATTAAACGCGGCGACCCACTCATGCACATTGAGTTCATAACAAGGATTGGAAAACATTCTCCTTATGTAGGTGAATATCAGTTTCAATACATGACGGAGGAAGAAATCGAGATATACGTCCCAATCTTGAAAGAAGTCTTTAGCAGTTATAAAGAACTGGAAAAGATTTGGTTTAAAAACAAACTTTTGAGAGAATAGGCGACAACGTAAACGAATATTTTAAATATATCTGCTCCTTTTATGCGGAGAGGAAATAAATATGAAGTCACGTAATTACCGCGAAGTTAAAGGTGTTCCGTATACTAGAAAGAAGTATATTCATGGAGCTCCCCAGCCAAAGATAACGAAATTCACTGTTGGAAATCCAGCAGGCAGCTACGACTACCAACTTTCTCTAATAGCTGAAAAGAGGGTTCAAATCCGCCACAATGCGTTGGAGGCGTCGCGCGTTGCCGTAAACCGTTATCTTCAGGAGAAACTTGGAGAGAACTTCTTATTACGTGTTTTATTACTTCCGCATGTTATACTCCGCGAGAACAAGATGATTTTTGGAGCACACGCAGATAGGCTTTCAGATGGGATGAGAAGAGCTTTCGGTAAACCAGTTGGAACAGCCGCCAGAGTGGAGCCAAATCAGCCGATACTCATTGTTCAAGTTGATGAAAACGGGTTAGAAGTAGCTAAAGAAGCTTTAAGGCGAGGAAGCGCTAAATTACCAACAACATGTAGAATAGTTATAGAAAAATTAGTAACTCAAACAAGTTAGGTTTAGAGGTGAAAATATTGTCAAGCAAAAAAGATAAATATGTTGTATGGTTCGACGAAATAGGTATAGAAGACGTTCCTTCAGTTGGCGGAAAAAGCGCCAGCCTAGGAGAAATGACCCGCAGAACAGGTGTTCCAGTCCCATATGGCTTCGCAACGACTGCTGAGGCCTACCGATATTACATAAAAGCAAACAAACTTGATGAAAAAATGGCTGAGATCCTAAAGGAGCTTAAAGATCCGAACGATACCAAAACGCTTCAAAGCGTCGGTGCAAGAATAAGAAAAATGATCGCTACAGCGAAAATGCCCCCAGACCTTGAGAAGAAGATTGTAGATGCATACGAATTACTTGCAAAGAAGACGGGCGAAGATGAACCTTTCGTTGCAGTTCGCAGTTCTGCAACTGCGGAGGACTTACCGGATGCAAGTTTTGCTGGTCAACAGGAGACATATCTCAATGTCCACACGGCGGAAGAGGTTGTTGAAAAAGTAAAGGAATGTTTTTCCAGCCTTTTTACAGATAGAGCTATCTTTTATAGGACTCAGAAAGGTTTTGACCATATGGCTATCGCTCTTAGCAGTGCCGTCCAGCTGATGGTCTATAGTAAAGCAAGCGGGGTTATATTTACGTTAGACGTCGCTACTGGGGATCGGAGTGTAGTTTTGATTGAAGCTGGATACGGTTTAGGCGAATTCGTTGTCCAAGGGAAAATTACTCCAGACGAATATTACGTTAGAAAAACCGACCTAGCTATCATCAAAAAGAACATTCCTAAGAAGACCATTCAGCTTGTGAGGCTTCCAGGAGGTGGGACGTCTGAGGTACCTGTGCCGCCTAATCTTCAAGATGAACAAATCTTGACTGATGAGCAGATAAAAGAGCTAGCTAAATATGCGATAGCCATAGAAGAACACTATAAGAAACCTATGGATATCGAGTGGGCGCTAGACGAAAGGACGAATAAACTATGGATACTTCAAGCACGACCAGAAACTGTTTGGGCAACTAAAAAAGAAGAGGCAAAAGCGGAAAAACAGGTAATCACAACCGAAAGAAAAATTCTTGTTCAGGGACTTCCAGCATCTCCAGGGCTTGCTGTGGGCAAAGTTCACATCATA
>JAWBOR010000018.1:0-23978 GCA_038826015.1 Bathyarchaeia archaeon | reverse complement strand
TAGCAGTTTACATACCTAGGTTTTGGTGTCGCTATTTATGTCCCCAAGGAGCTTTCCTTGCATTAATAAGTCGTTTCAGCTTCTTGGGGTTAAGAAGAGATTTCTTAAAGTGTACAAAGGCTGCCTGTAAAACATGCGTGGAAGTATGCCCTACGAGGGTTCCGATACTCAATTTACCATGGGAAAAGTTCAACGATTCCGAGTGCATATATTGCCTTCGATGCGTTTCAGCGTGTTCAACAAAAGCTATAAGGCTAAAGTTTCCGTAAATTCATTTAATCAATACGTATTTGCAATCTGTAAAGATCGTTAATAAGTAATAAATCTTTTTTATCGAATATTTTCAAAGGCCTATGACAAAAAAGAGAACAAGATTGGAACTTTTCATCGATATTCTAAGCGAAATGAGCTCTGGAACTTGCAAACCCACTAATATCATGTATAGATGTAACTTGTCATGGAAGCCTTTACAAGAGATTCTAGATTCGATGGTTCAACAAGACTTAATTAGAGTGGTTCAAAAAAGAAAAAGAAAAACTTACGAGATAACCGAGAAAGGGATGGACACACTCAAATATATCGAAAAAGCCCGTGCATTAGTCGCTTTTAGAGAAGTAAGAAATGCATAATTTATTTGTCCAATACTTAAAAAATAACGAGTTAGAAAGCTATTAGCCGTTTTCACATTAAGGATATATATTTCTAGCAGTAATATTTTCAGGCGTCATTTAGGTTTGACAATCAAGAGAGAGTTGAAATGGTTTGAAAGGTAAACCTCTCGTCGCCATCGTCTCTGCTGGACTTTCCAAATTCGGCAAAAGAGATGGAGTTTCAGGAAGGGAACTCTTCGTTGAAGCAGCTTTAGAAGCTTTCGAAAAATGTCCAAGATTGGATCCTAAAAAAGACATCAAATCACTTATCATAGGTCAAATGTGTGAATCTTTTGAACATCAAGGTCACTCAGCACCTGCGATATCAGATTGGACTGGATTACTGCCGACTCCTGCTATTAGAACTGAGGTAGCTTGCGCCTCCTCGGCTGCTGCCATAAGATACGGCGTATTCAGCATACTCTCTGGGATCTACGACATCGTTATGGTGGGCGGGTTCGAAAAGATGACTAAGAGAACTACGGCTGAAGTGACCGAATATTTGTCCATGGCCGCTGATTTCCCTTTTGAACAATGGAATGGAGTTACCTTTCCAGGACTTTTCGCTCTTATGGCTACGGCTCATATGCACAAATACGGCACAACTGAAGAACAGCTGGCTCTCATAGCTGTTAAAAACCATTACAATGGCACGTTAAATCCTAAAGCGCACATGCAAAAAGAAGTAACAAAAGAACAAGTTTTAAGCTCAAAGATTGTTGCGAAGCCCCTAAAACTTTATGACTGCTCCCTAATCTCTGATGGTGCTAGCTGCGCTATCCTAACAAAACCTGAAATAGCCAAAAAATTCACAGAAACACCAGTTTACATAATCGGATCTGGACATGGAGCTGACACTGTGGGACTATACGAAAGGGAAAGCCTCACTAGCATGAAAGCTACCAAAGCGGCAGCCAAAGAAGCCTATGAAATGGCTGATATAAAACCGAGCGACTTAGATGTGGTGGAGGTACATGACTGCTTCACAATTGCAGAACTCATGGCATACGAGGATCTAGGTTTCTGTAATCCCGGTGAAGGAGGAAAATTTATAGAGAACGGAACCTCGACATTGAAGGGCGATTTACCAGTCAATACAAGTGGAGGCTTGAAGGCCAAAGGTCATCCAGTTGGAGCTACTGGGACAGCTCAGTTATACGAGATTTTTCTTCAGCTGACTGGACAGGCTGGAAAGCGACAAGTTGAAAAATGCGAAGTTGGATTAACCCAAACTCTAGGCGGGAGCGGCGCGTCAAGCCTTGTTCACATATATAGGAGAGGTTGAAAGATGACTGAAACGGTTCCATTCACAATTGAACAGTTCTACAAATTCATCGGAGAGAAAAAATTGATGGCATCCAAATGCAACAAATGCGGTGTAATGTCGCTTCCACCTAAACCAATCTGTTCGAACTGTCTATCTACGGATTCCCGATGGATTCGTCTCAGAAACAGGGGAAAACTTTTGACTTATACGATTATCTACATTGCGCCTGAGCAGTTTCAATCGATGGCGCCGTATGCTTTCGGCATTGTGGAACTCGACTACGGATTACGCCTGCCAGGTATAATTCGAGGCATAGAAAACGAAAAAATAAATGTAGGCATGGAGCTAGAAATCGATTTCGACATCAACTGTTCTCAAACATGGCCTCAATGGCCAAGATATTTCTTCAGACCGCCTTAAACTATTTTTATTTTTTTTCCTTAGCAAATAAGTAATCTTCATAAACCGTTTTACGGAGAAGATTTATCTGATTTAAGGTTTCTACAATCCTGAGGGCGTCGGATTTGAGCGATGAGTTTGAAAAATATGTGCGGGATCCTCTTTGGCCGATTCTCGTAGAGACTGTTCATGCAATGGTTATGTTCTCGCATCACAAAGCTTATGTCGCGGAGAATGTACTGAATGGTCAACCGAATATTACGCCGAAGAAGTTGGCGGCAGAGATGGGTATACCTTTTGGCGAAGCTTTGGTAATCCTTTATGAGATTAAAAAAGCAAGATCTCAGCCTTGATTGTATAGTTACGTAGGAAAACAAAAAAGTAAACAGTGGCAACTATAATTGCTTAGCAAGATAAAACGATATAATATTATTTAACTAGTGATGCGATATTAAGCTGGAAAGGAGTTTTGGCTTATGGATGCCTTTGAAGCGATTAAGAAGAGGCGGAGTGTAAGAAACTTTACTGGTGAAGGCATTCCTCGGGAGGATTTGGAGAAGATTGTTGACGCTGGAAGGCTTGCACCATCTGGGAATAACAGACAACCCTGGGATTTCATTGTGGTTACTGACCGTGAAATGATCAAAAAACTTGCGATGTCAACAGAACGGCTGCCGTCATCTCGTAAACCCATTTACTGGATAGTTCAAGCATCCACAGAAACGGCTGGAGTTTTCATTGATATTGCAGCGGGTTTTCCAACAAAGGAAGAAGCTGAAAAATGGAAAGCTGAAGAAGAAAGGCAGCGGAAGGAAACTTCTCCTAGGCAATCTTTACGTGTTATCCCTCTTTACCCAGCTGATACCGTGCACAGATGGATGGAAAAAGCAGGAGCTATAATCGCTGTTGTTATGGATACAACATCTAGATGGTGGCTTGAGGATGGATCTGCCGCTGTTGAAAATATGTTGATAGCAAGCACCGCGTTGGGTTATGGGTCTTGCTGGCTTGAAGGATATACAAATCCTCATGAGGAAGAATTTAAAGCCTTTCTGGGCGTCCCGAAAGAAAGAAAACTATTCACCCTAGTTGCAATTGGAGTGGCTGAAGAGTGGCCAGAAAGGAAAAAGAAACCCTTAAGCCAAGTCATTCATTGGGAAAGATGGTAGTTCAACATCCAAAACTGCTGAAAACCGCATATTGCCTTTAAATTTATTAAGAACATGAAGCCATTTTATGTTTTATTTGGTAGAGGTCTGACTCTTAGCACTTCTTTATTAACTAGGTTCGTGGGAATTCTACCCTCCAATGTGGCGATGAGGTTTTCTACGGCCATAATTGCCATTTTCGTTCTTGTTTCGTAGCTTGCACTTGCAATGTGTGGCGCCGCAGTCACGTTCTCCAATTTTAGTAACGGATTACTGGGATCAGTTGGCTCCTTTTCCCAAACATCTAAACCCGCTGCCCAAATCCAGCCTTCACTTAGGGCTTTGTAAAGTGCTTTTTCATCTACTACCGCACCTCTAGATGTGTTGATTAGACATGCTGTTTTTTTCATCATCCTGAGCCTTTCTTCGTTTATCAAATGGCGTGTTGAAGGCAACAGTGGAACATGAATAGTTACGAAATCAGCTTCTTTCAAAAGCGTTTCCAACTCCACATATTCGACACCGAGTTCTCTCTCAAGTTTCTTATTGCGATAAGCGTCATAATAGAGAATCCTCATGTTCATTCCCTTTGCTCTTTTGGCAACTGATGCGCCTATTCTTCCCAAACCAATTATGCCGATGGTTTTTCCCCACACATCCTGACCTAACATCATCATTAAACCCCAAGGAATCTTCCAGTTTCCAGCCTTAACATATCTATCAGCTTCGGCGACTCTTCTCGCAACCGCCATCAAAAGGGCAAAAGCAAAATCCGCAGTGGTCTCAGTTAAGACTTCAGGTGTATTAGTTACGTAGATCCCTTTCCTTGTTGCAGCTTCCACATCGATATTATCATAGCCAACAGCTATTTGGCTTATTCCCCAAAACTGTTTGCCCGCTGCGTTGATAACTTCTTCATCGAATCTTTCGGTTAAAAGACAGATGCAACCATCCACTTTCCTTACTTTTTCTATAAGGAGACTTTTCGGCGGCGGATTCTCTCCAATCCAAACTTCAACATCGAACTTTGATTCCAAAAGCTTCATAGCTGCTTCAGGCAGCTCTCTTGTCACAAAAACTTTTTTCCGTTGAGTTCTACTCATCTTTTCTGAATCCTCTCATTTGTATTGAACAGTCTTAAGATGCGCTTCCTTTTTAAATCTTTAGCGTCATCTAATAGAACTATTTTTCTGTTTATCATTTATTTTTCAACTCTTCCATAAAACTCTTTAATCTGAACGAACAAATTGACAATGGGCCCGTTGCCTAGAACGGATAGGGCGCAGTGGGTTTGAACCAGCGAAAGCCTTCGGAGGCATGAAAACATGGAGAAAGCCTGAGGTCGAGGGTTCAAATCCCTCCGGGCCCGTCACAGTTTTAAGAAATATTTCATTTTGGGTTTTCACAAAGTTTTTATTAGATAAGTTTTTTTCATAGTTATCTGTAATGGAAGAAACAACAAGTATCTCAGGAAAAATTATTGGGCATGGAACTTGGTATGACAAGGTTGCAGTCGAAATCATCGAAAGAGAACAGAAGCTTGGTAGAAGCCTCGACTTGATTAGGGTTGAAAGCGGCGTTGCGGCTTCTGGGATTCCGCATATTGGCAGCTTTGCTGAAGTAACACGTAATTACGCCGTGTCTTTAGCCCTTAAGGAACAAGGCTTTAACTCTGATTTCATTGTTTTCTCTGATAACAAGGATGGCTTAAGAAGGGTCCCCACAGGATTGCCAAAATCTCTTGAGAGATATCTTGGGTTTCCAGTCACAGATGTTCCAGATCCGTTTAAATGTCATAAAAGCTACGGCGATCATATGGTGCACCTTCTTATGGAGGCTTTAGACAAATGCGGCATAGACTACACTTTCTTATCAGCGGCTGAAGCTTATGAAAAGGGTTTACTGAACGAAGAAATTCGAATTATTTTAGAGAATTCCGAAAAAGTTGGCGAAATCGTCCAACAAGAAACTAGTCAAGAAAAATATTTGGAAGCTTTACCCTATTTCCCTATTTGTTCTTCTTGTGGAAGAATCTATACGTCAAGGGCATATGAGTTTCTTCCGAAAGAAAATAAAATTCTCTACGTATGTGAAGGTATGGAGATTAAAGGCAGATGGCTTGAGGGTTGCGGTTACAAAGGTGAGGCAGACTACACGAGGGGAGAAGGAAAATTAAGCTGGAAAGCTGGAGAGTTCGCGGCAAGATGGCGAGCTTTAGGAATACGATTCGAAGCTTATGGTAAAGACATTTCTGATTCTGTTAGAGTAAACGACAGAATTTGCCGTGAAATACTTGGCTACGAGCCTCCGATGCATGTCCAATATGAGATGTTTCTGGATAAAAGTGGTAAGAAAATTTCTAAGTCCATCGGTAACATTTTCACACCTCAGGTTTGGTTTAGATACGGTTCGCCTCAATCGTTGGTTCTACTTACCTTGAAACGTTTCGCGGGCACCAGAAACATATCGGTTATTGACATTCCTAATTACATGAATGAATTGGATGAGCTGGAAGATGTATACTTTGGGAGGAAAAAAATCGAAGATGAGAAAGAAAAATCGAAGCTTATTGGCTTATACAAGTACTGCTGGTTTATGAAACCGCCCAAAGAACCAAGTTTGCATGTGCCGTATAATCTGCTTACTTTTCTGGTTAAAGTAGCTCCCAAAGAATCAGACATAGGTTTCATATTGGAGAAACTTAAGGAGTATGGATATGTGAGAGAAGGTGTCTCAATCGATATCAAAAGCCGTATAGAGTATGCGAAAAACTGGGTTCAAGACTTCGAAGAGATAACGGGAATACCAGTTGAACTTAGTCTAGAAGAAAGAAAAGCATTTGAACAACTAATTCAAACGATTCAAACCGTAGAGGATACAGAAAAAATTCAAAGCGCAATCTTCGAAATCGCGAAACAAAATGGGCTGAGGCCCAAAGACTTTTTTAAAACTATTTATACTATATTGCTGGGGGCTCCTTCGGGACCGCGGTTAGGTCCTTATTTAGTTGCTATGGGCAAAGAGAACGTGATTGAAGCCTTCAAAAGAGTTGTAAAATAATCGGATTAGAACGCTTTATTTTAAGTATTCTTTTAAAGTGAAGCTTTAAGCTTTTGAATGGCATTGTATTTTTCTATTTTTTCTTGTGTTCTTTTCTTCATGTTTCGTAGAACAATTTTCCCCTCTTTAGTCTCTTCTGGACCAATTATGATGACGTATGTTATCTCTTTTTTATCAGCGTCTGAGAGAGCACGAGAAACAGAACGTCTCATAACTTCAAGTTCAGTGCTTATCCCCTCTTTTCTAAGGAGCGTAGAAAATTTGAATGCTTCACCGACCGTGCTATCGCTAATTGGAATAACTAAAATTTTTTCTTCTTGAGACGATGCGGAAGATAATCCTTGCCTTTCTTGAGCCAGTGACAAGCGGTCTGTACCTAAGGCTACGCCTACTGCAGGAGCTGATTCGCCTCCGAATAATTCCATAAGTCTGTCATAACGGCCTCCGCCTCCCAGAGCTATATTCATCTCAGGAACGTAAATCTCGAAGATCATCCCAGTGTAATATTCTAAGCCTCTCGCAAAACCAGCCTCCAAAAGAAACCTCTTTTCCATAATGCTTGTTTCTAACAAACTGAAAATTTCACTCAGGTTTTCAACTGCTTCTAAGGCTCCAGCGTAATCTTTTACTATACTGCTTATTTCTTGGATATTGGATTCAACATATTCGCCTTTAACCTCGAAAAGATTTTTCAAAATGCTTAGACATTTTGATGAACCACCAGCATCTTCTACAAGGTTTAAAGCGT
The DNA here is from genome assembly GCA_038826015.1 of Bathyarchaeia archaeon. GTDB lineage: Archaea > Thermoproteota > Bathyarchaeia > Bathyarchaeales > DTEX01 > JAWBOR01. The sequence continues at coordinate 16,706 of JAWBOR010000018.1, read as the reverse complement.
CATCCCACTGTTTTTTATCCAACAATTGCATGATATTGTTTTGTTGTTCTTCTTTGACTCCTTCTTGATTTAGAATGCTGCGAAGGATTCCGATATGATTGATTTTGAAAGAAAAATCTTTGAGTCCTAACGATTCAACAAGATCATTTGTTAACGCGATAATTTCAGCATCAGCTTCAGGCTTATTTGAACCGATTAGCTCATAGTTGACCTGCCAGAATTCACGGTATCTGCCGAATTGGGGTTCATCGTAACGATATAGGCTTCCTGCGGAGAAAAACCTAATCGGTTTAGAAGCACTTGTCATCTTTGTTGCTACAAGCCTCGCTATTGAAGCCGTGAACTCTGGTCTAAGGGCGACCTTTCTTCCAGCAAGGTCTTCAAAAGCGTACATGCGTTTGCGGTTTTCTTCACCAATCTTAGCAGCTAAAAGCTCATAGTGTTCCATAATCGGGGTGATAACTTCTCTGTATCCGTAAAGCTTGGCGATGTTTCTGGCAGTTTGCTCAATGGCTCTTAGTTTCTCTGCTTCATCTGGTAGCAGATCCCTCATTCCACGCACGGTTTGACGAAATGCTGAGGACAATTTGAATCACTCGTTTTGTATTCGAATAATTCCCTATTAAGATGCCTAATTAATAATAAGATTATTGCTAAACTTCTACGATTTTGTATTCGAGCGGATCTCCTTTCCCATTAAACACGGCTACATCTCGCTTTGAAATGTATGGGTAAGCTGCAATAATCATTACTCTCCCATAGAAATGATTCAAATCAACGATAGAAGGGTATAAAACGCCAGATGGATGCGAATGTGCGGTGCCAATGACGGATAAATCGACTGGAAGCATATACAAAGGAAAATTGGAGAACCCATCTCCGTGAACTGCAAGGGGAGGTATCTCAACCTCCTCAACTACGATTTCATCTTTCTTAACTTTGCCCCTCAAGAGAAGAATTCCTTCTTTTGGATGACAACTCTTGGCATAGCTTAAGATGCTATCTATGACTTGCTGATTGACTTTCACTATTTTGTTCATGGTTTAAAATCTTTCTTTTCATCTTCTTTATTATTACTTTCCTTGAATATTTGTGCGATGTATTGGATGAAAGATTAAATCTTTGTTTGACATAACTATTTGTGGACGATGAGGAGATCGAGGTACGCGGACCCTTCAAAGAGGATGACTAGCTTTTCCCGCTCCTGAGTCCACAATGTTAATAAAATAGTTAATTTGTACTACGGCTTCATGTTCAGCTTTTCATTTTTTCATACATTTTTTCTAGAGTCCATCGTACCGCTGATCTGATTTCTCTTTCTCTTTGAGGGTTAACGTTTCGGATGGTTATCTCACGAATTGTATCCCCGTCTCTTTCAATATTAAAGTTAAAAGCAGCATTTGACGATAGCTCGCCACGTTTAACTGCGTCTTGATCAGCCTCTCGCATTTTGTTCAAAATTTTTTCAACAAAGAAAGCTGTAAAAGGCGGAGTATTTACGTCAAATTTTTCCTCTGCACTTGGAACAATTCTCATAGAATTTTCTTCAACAAATAAATTAGCCAATAGGACGCCTGAACCTGTTTTCAACGGGATGGCTTTAGCTGCTTCTTTAGAAACAGGTTGCGGAGGTGTAGCGGGCTTCGCGATCTCTTCAACCCGTTTGAAACTTTTTTCGAGTAGGAGGTCATTAATGAAATCTAGAGCTGTGCGTAATCCCTCGAGCTCTGCTTCTAAGGTTTTTGCACGTTCTTCAAGAAATTCTCTGAGCTCCGCAATCTTTTTTAGTTTTTCTTCTTCCATGCCCATTCTTTTTTCCCTAATTAAAATATTGTTTGCCTCTTTATCAATTCTTCTAAGACGTTTGTTTTAGTAAATGGTGATGCAATAGTTTTTTTAATGTTGAACCGCTATTCTTTTATGGTGTGAATTATGCAAGTCGGTGTCTATGTTCTAATTCAAGTTGAGAAAGGAGAACCTTGGAAGATCGCCTCCGAAATCTCTAAGATCGAAGGAGTTAAAACCGCTCACACCGTTACTGGGCAATATGACATAATTGCCTATGCAGAGCTAGATAGTTTGGAATCGCTAAAAGAAATCGTGAGAAAGATTCAAGGCGTCAGTGGGGTCCAGCATACTCAAACTGCAGTTTGTATACCTTAAAAGCCATAAATATTCGCATATCTCTTTCTTATTTTTTGGCTTAAAATCTCATTTACAACATAAGAATCTGTGTTAACGGTGGAATTGGAATAAATATCCATATGTATACAGATACCGCTAACATTAAGAAAGAAATCAAGATTAAAAAGTAATCGTTTCTTTTCATCTTTAAGACGTAAAGGTTTGTTCTTTTTCTCGTAGCACCCCAGGCTCTGGATTCCATAGCCTCTGCAAGTTCAAGACTTCGCCGAATTGCGTTAACTATTAATGGAATGAGAATGGGTATGTAATTTTTTATCCTTTTGATGAAGTTTCCTCCTTCAAGTTCAAGTCCACGAGCTTTTTGAGCGTCCATAATAGTCTGAGCCTCATCAGCCAAAACTGGAACAAAACGAACAGCTGTTGTAAAGGCAAAAACTAATTCATAAGGAAAACCGCTTTGCTCCAAAGATAATCCGAGAAGATCAGGTGATGTTGTAAGGAAAAATATCGAGAAAGACTCAATCAAAACAATGAAGCGAACAGTCATGGCAATAGACCGCTCCAAAACGGAAGAAAAAGATACGGAACCGCCATAGAAATAAAACGAAAGAAGATTCATTCCGAAAATTATGATGGCGAAAAAAGCTGAACCCTTCATAGAACGAACCCATTCTCTTTTGATACCAGCAATCAAAACAATGGGCACTTGAATGATGAATAAAACCAAAAGTGGGATGAGCTGGCTGAATAATATAGCCACGGCAAACAAGACGCAGACATAAAGAAATTTGACTCTTGGATCTAATCGGTGAATCGGTGAAGAAACACTGCGAAATTTGAAGCCTGCAAACATGCTCATTTATATTCACCGAATTTTTCTAGAAGAATTTCTTTAGCTTCATAGATGTCAATAACGTCCTTGGGAAAGCCCAAATCATTAAGATGCAAAAAGATCTGGGTGATTTCGGGCAATACTAATGAGGCTTGGTTGACAAATTCCGGGTTTGTGAGAACATTTTTTGTTTCTCCTTCGGTCACTATCTTTCCTTGAGCCATCAAAACTATTCGTGGTTTACACTCAGCTACGAATTCGATATCGTGAGTCACAATTACAACGGTTTTATGCTGGCGGTTTAGTTGAATTATGAATTGACGCAACTTTTCTTTTTGTTGATGATCTTGTCCAATTGTGGGCTCGTCTAGTATTATGATTTTTGGGTCCCATGCTAAAACCGATGCTAATGCAACTCTCTTTCGTTCACCACCACTGAGCATGAATGGCGAAACTCCACGATACTGTATTAAATCTAAAAGATTAAGCGCCCAGTCCACTCTTTCTTTAATAGTCTTTTCATCGTAGCCAAAATTTTTCAGCGCGAAGGAAACCTCATCATCAACAGTTTCGCAGAACAATTGATGATCAGGGTTCTGAAAGACAAATCCAACCTTCCTAGATAGGGTCGCTACACTTGCCTGTCGAGTGTCAACCCCATCTATGAGAACTCTGCCTTTAGTAGGCTTCAATAATCCGTTAAAATGTTTAACTAAAGTGGTCTTACCAGCTCCATTCTGCCCCATGACCGCTAGGAATTCTCCATCAGGAACTTTTAGAGAGATTCCTCTTAAAGCCTCTACTCCGTTTGGATATGTAAAGAACAGGTCTTCAACTTCGATCAGAAATGAGCGCCTCCATTATTATTTGAGAAGCTTCTTCAGAGCTCAATGGGACTTTTTTGAGGTTTATTCCATTCTCTTTAAGGATATTATAAAGCCTCGTTGCCTTCGGTATCCCTACGCCAATTAATCGTGCTTCATCCGAACAGAAAACGTCCCTAGGGTTTCCGTCTAAAACAATTCTACCTTTATCCATAATCACAACGCGATTTGCATATTTTGCGGCTAAATCTAACCTGTGCTCAACAAGAATTATGGTTATATCTAGTTCCTTATTCAAACCACTGATAACCTCAAAAATCTTCTTGGCGCTTAATGGATCAAGAAAAGAAGTCGGCTCATCTAAAACTATTATCTCCGGACGCATCGCCAAAACAGAAGCGATAGCTACCCTTTGTTGTTGCCCCCCAGAAAGATCGTAAGGCGCTCTGTTTCTTAAATCATATATTCCCGTGACCTTTAACGCCCAGTCTACTCTTTCGCGAATTTTTTCTCTTGGGATACCTAGATTCTCTAATCCAAAGGCAATATCTTTCTCTACAGACAAAGCGAAAAGCTGATTTTCAGGGTTTTGAAATACCATTCCTACATGTTTTGCCAGTTCATGGATTGGATGTTCTGCAACTTTCAGCCCAGCAACCTTAATTTCGCCTTCGAGTTTTCCGCTGTAAAAATGTGGGATCAGCCCATTGAAACACCTGCAAAGCGTTGTCTTTCCACATCCACTTGGTCCTGTTAGAAATACGAATTCGCCTTTTTCTATTTTGATAGATATGTCTTCGAAAGCTGGTTTTGTGCCGATTGGATAGGTGTATGTTAATCTTTCTGCCTCTATTACTGCCAATGCGTAGTCGCCGCTTCGCAATGCTGGATCCTTATTTTTATGGGTAGATACTTAAAAACGGAGTACTTAAACTGATTGTTGAAATCTTCTAATCTTGTTTATACCATCCTACGCGGTGCAAGGTGATAATTTCATAGAAAGTCTAATCTATAAGATGACATAATATTGATGGGCGGTTTGCCAATTTGAAGACAACATGGAAAGGCGGAGTTTCAATTGAGTACAAAAGTTCTAGCGTTATCATCGATCCCCAAAACAATCACGTTGATGCCTCGCAAGCCTTCATAACCCATGCACATTTAGACCATTCTAGAGCGTTTAAGATGCATGACTTATTCAAATTCTCTTCTGAAGAAACAATGGCTCTTGTTTCGACACATGAGGTATCGATTGAACATTGGCAGCCTTTAACCCTCAACAAGAAGATCGCCATAGACGATATCGAAGTTATTCCACGAAACTCAGGACATATACTAGGATCGTTTGAATATGAAATAGTTACGCCAGAAGGAACTGTTCTGTTCACAGGAGATTTTAACACTGAATATACTAAGACTATGAAACCAGCTGAATCAGTATCTTGCGATATTCTGGTTATAGAATCAACGTTTGGTTCTCCAAATTTCAAATTTCCATCTGAAGAGTTCATCGCTAACGATATGATAAATTGGGTAAGAGAAACTTTGGATAAAGGAAAGATTCCATTTTTTCAAACAGATTCGTTAGGTAACGCCCAAGAAATAATTCGAATATTTAACGAGAATACAAGCATTCCAGTTGTTACTCATTGGAAGATATCTGAAATCAATAAAGTTTACGAATCCTATGGTTATAGCTTGAAATACTTCAACGAGAAATCTGAGGAAGCAAAAGAAATAATCTCCTCAAATGAGTTTGTTGTGATAGCTCCAAAAAATCTTAGCATTCCACACAGCTCAAAATTTGCCCCTGCATTGGTTTCAGGATGGGCTCTATGGTATTCTAAGCACAAAGCTTTCCCTCTGAGTGATCACGCTGATTTTCCACGTTTGATGAAGTTTATTGAAGATTGTAACCCCAAAATTGTTCTTACTTGTCACAGCGGAATGTTTGATGAAATCCTAGCGAAACATGTAGAGAAAAAGCTAAAGATCAGATCTTATCCGATTCAGCTTATTCCAACAAGTCTTCTTTAAAGAGTTTCCATTGCATCGTCGAAAACGGATATTACAAGATGCCTATTGACTCAATCTTCTCATAGTTCGATTTTAGAGATTTTTCAGAATAAAATGTTCGCCGCTTCACTTTTATTGCTCTTATAAATTCGAATTTTTAAAAGTTTCAGGGAATTTTGAATAGTAAATGCAATAACTAGAATTCTACTCTGAGAAGCAAGAATACCCCTACTATTTTCTCTGGGATCGAGGTGAGCTCTGATTTGTGTAACAATGTTTTCTTCCGTTTGAGTATCAAAGATAAACGTGATGCATTTTTAGGTTTTAAAAGCTTTTTAGGGGATTTTGAAATAGTAAATGTTGGTTTGTGAGGAGAAGAACTACGGAGAAATCTGTTTCGCGTGTAACTATAAGATTGAAGGTTGAAGGCTTAGGCGAAGCGAAAGGTGAGCTAATTCGTTATCTTGCTCCAAGAACAGTAGATGCAATAACTAGAATTCTGCCCCTAGAAGGGCGAGCTGCCCTCTGGAAAAATGAAGTTTATTTTGAAATCCCTATAAAAATGGGGGAAGAAAAACCTAAAAACACAGTCCAAAAAGGAACATTAGCCTATTGGCCTATGGGAAAGGCTTTCTGCATCTTTTACAGCGACGCCCAACCCTACAGCTCCGTAAACATCATTGGGCAAATCACAGAAAACACGGAAGTATTCAGCCAGATAAAAAGCGGAACAAAAATAAGGGTTGAAAGAATCTAAAGGAACTTGCTTTCATTCCACATCTTCAGCCTTTTCTCGCATTCTTTCTTAATCTGCGGGTCTTCGCTCAGCCTTTTAAGAGCTTCAAGAAATTTTATTCGTGAATCTAAAGCTTCCGCCTCGCCTCGCTCATAGTAAATCTTGCCCTCGATATAGTTTTTCATCTGCCAAGCTTTCTGTATGAAGAAGCTCGCCGCGTCAACGGAATCTTCAACCAGATGCATATTCACCCATATCGAGGCTTCCTCTTCCCTGAGCTGACTAAGCCCATCTATTTCACGGATTCTTCGGATATAGGTTCTCAAAAAATCATAATATCCAGCTGTCTTAACAAGTTTAAGAACTTTCATAGCCTTTTCTTTAAAAATCAGATTGCCAATTATCCTCAAACGATGCCGATGGCCTTTGTCGATAAGATCTTTAGCTAAACGCACCTCTCTACATGTATAAATTCTTTTAGGAAAAGACATCCCACAGCACGACTATGAAGAATAGAAGAACTTAATTTTCGTCCTAGACTATTTTGAAGGTGTGTAAATCTTTATGTTTCTGCCGCTTGAAACTTCAGTGACGACACCGCGTCGCTGCAGCTCTTCCAAAAAATCCTTTGCAACACTTAAACGTAAATCCAGACGAGAAGCCACGGTGTAAGGCGTTAAAACCTTTATCTTCTGAAGCTCCTTTATGAGTTTCTCATCATTTAGACTCGGCGGAATAATCCTAGTAGATTTCTTCTCTTTCTGCGCAGCAGTTTCACGTTGTTTACTTTTGCCCTCAGTTTTACTATCAGCCCTAGCTTGAGCTTTTTCCATCTGTTTCAGCGTAAGCTTCTTTTTTCCGCCCATTATTTTTAGACCTCAAAATTAAAAAATAACGTTGAGATTTATAAGTTTCTCTATGCAACAGTGTCAATCTCAACCTTATGAGTTCTCTGCCACTGCTCTATTGGGATACCGAATTTCCTCTCAACAACAGGTCTATGAATAGAATTCATTGTGCAGAATGGAATTATTCTTCCATCGGGAACAGCGTAATGAATGCAGCAACGTTGAATCCTCTCTAAATCAAAGTTATACGGGTCCATAAAATGCATTGCTGAAACCATCAGCATCTTCATGTGCATTTTTCCCAAGGATTCGTAGCTTCCAGTCCTTAAAATAGGCCAAACATATTTTTTCAGTAAACCGAATTTGATATGCCGCATTGCTCCGAGAAGACTCATCTTAGCCCTTGTTTCATGTCCTTTGCTTGATTCTTCGTAAACCTTCTTCATAGACTTAACAAATTTTTCAACGTTCCCATAGCGGGTTATAGGCACAATCTTACCGTTTTCGTAAAAGACGTATGTTGCCATTCCGCAGTGCGGATGCGTTGTGAACTCCACATAACGTTTTTTCTTAAGAGCGCCAATCGCCTTTGAAATGGGAACAACCACTGGAACAGGGTAGAAGTCTGAAACTTTAATCTGCCCGTCAGTCTGTTCTTCGACAAGTTTCATGAAGTCAGGTATAGTTATACGCATATTCTTCCGTTCTTGTTCTGGGATTCTTCCACACAACGATACAGGTTGAACATTCACGCATCTGACAACATCGTAGTTTTCAATTGCAAACCTAATGATGTCTCCTAATTGATTGTCATTTACGCCTTTAACCAAAGTGCAAACCAGCACGATGCTGTCTATTCCGGTTTTTCTACAGTTTTCAATAGCCCTCTTTTTGACATCAACTAAGTCGATACCCCTTGTGAACTTGAAAACATCAGAAGTAACTCCGTCAAACTGCAAATAAATTGTGCTAACACCAGCCTCGTTAAGAGCACGGCAGAAATCTAAACTTGAAGCAAGCCTTAAACCATTGGTATTGACCTCTACATGTTTGAAACCGAGGTCCTTAGCCATCTTGACGAGTTCAGGAAGGTCTTTTCGAATAGTAGGCTCTCCACCAGAGAACTGAAGTGCATTTGCTGGCACAGGCTCGTTGCTTCGAAGGTTTACAAGCATCTGTTTTATTTCGTCTTTAGAAGGCTCATACACGTAACCCGTGGTTCCAGCCGTTGCAAAACAGACAGGACACCTCAGATTGCAACGGTTCGTGATGTCTATTATGGCTAATGCCGTGTGCGACTTATGTTGAGGGCAGATTCCGCAGTCGTAGGGGCATCCAAGCCTTGTTTCTGTTCGAGGATTTCTGAGGCCATCGCCAACATATTCAAAACTCTTAACTCGCTCATACTGTTCATAATCGGACCAGTACAATTCTTGGAAGAATCCGTGCTCTAGGCACTCTTTCTTTATGTATACCTTATTATCTTCCTCAAATATTGTAGCATCCAGAACCTTGAGGCATTCGGGACACAGGCTTTTCGTCTGTTTTATTTCCCTCATTTTTCACCACTGAAGGTTGTAACATATATAATCAAGATGAACTCTATAATATAAGAGGATTTCCAAACTTTCCATAAGGTGAAAAGTTGGATTGAGCCGCTTAGTAAGCGAGGAATCAAAAAAGGCACTTAGAGAAATTGGTTTAACCGAGTATGAAATCCGAGCCTACCTATATCTTTTACAAGCAGGCGAAATAACAGCCAGTCAACTCAGCGAGAACACAGATGTCCCGTATTCGAAGGTTTACGAAGTCCTTAATTCATTAGAGAAGAAAGGTTGGATAAAAAATCAAGGTGGAAGACCAAGGCTTTATTACCCTAAGTCTCCAACAGAAGCCCTTGAAGCAACAAAACTGCGTTTAGACAATATGGTGAAGACTTGGCAAAAATCAGTTGTTGAAGAACTTCAACCTCTTTACGATAAGCGAGGAATCAGAGAGAAACCTGATGTATGGATACTCAGCGGAGAATTCGACGCCTTTGCCAAACTTAAAGAGATGATTGAGAACACTGAAAATGAGCTCATGATTGCGGCGCCTCCGTTAGCCAACCCTCTTATAGAAATAGCTTTACCAATGCTTAAAAGCCTCGTAGCAACCAAAGTAAGACTCTTCATTATGTTTTCAGAAACCCAGAATCTGGATTTGAAAGAGTTTTCTAAATTCGGAGAAGTTAGAGTGCGAAATGAAATGTTCGGCGGAGGGGTGATCGCCGACAGCCGTGAGGCTCTCCTTATCTTAGGCGAAAAGAAGCCCTTGATAATATGGTCTGACCATTTAGGCTTAGTGAAGTTTGCCAAAGATTATTTCCAGCATTTATGGAACACAGCGAGGCAAATTTAAAAACACCCATTAATGTATTACTTCCATCATTTTTCTTATGCTTTCAGCTCCTTTATAGAAAGTTTTCTTTTCTTCTTCATCCAAGTTCCATTCTAAAATCTTTTCAGCCCCATCTTTTCCAAGGATAACTGGAACTCCGATGCTGAGATTTTTTAAGCCGTATTCGCCGTCTAAGACTACGGAGCAAGCAACAAGTCTTTTTTCGTTTTTAAGAATCGATTGAATCATGTCTGCGGTATTATTTGCCGGAGCGAAGATCGTAGCACCTTTCTTGGAGATCACTTCCAACGCGGATTCCTTAAGTTCATTGCTGATCTCTCGCCGTTCCTCTTCGGAAAACGCTTTCTTTTTTCCTCTGAATTTTACTTGGCTGAAAACTGGAACTTGATTGTCTCCATGTTCACCTATGACATAAGCTTCAACATCAAAAACTGATATGCGGTACCTTTTGCTTAGAGCATTTCTGAACCTTGCAGAATCTAGCATCCCAGCGCTCCCTAGAACTAGTCTTCGATCTAAACCTATGTTTTTCCACATTAAATAGTTCATTAAATCAACAGGATTGGTCAAAGTGACTACAACGAATTCTCCTTTAATTTCCTCAAGGTTTGATGCTACTTCGCCGATGATTTTTTTATTGATTTGGAAAAGTTCTGTCCTTGATTTCATCTCCGGCGTGCGAGGTTTACCAGCTGTTACGACAACAACTTGCGAACCTTCAGCATCCTGATAGTCGCCAGCGAACACATTGACATCGTTTCTGAAAGCCATAGACTGTTCAATATCCGCGGCGTTTCCTTCAGCTAAATCTCGATAAATATCGATTAAAACAAGCTCGTCCACAAGCCCTCTATTCGCTATCTCATAGGCTATACATGAACCTAAACTGCCGACCCCGATAACTGAAACTTTACTCATAAAAAAGAATAAGAGATGGATTTATTTAGATATTTTTGCTGATTTAGTAAATATTAAAAAGATGTGGGAGACCTCGGCATGGTCAAAAAAATCAAGATTATAAACGAGAAAATCGGAGAGGTCGAAGCGGAACTTCTAGAAGACAGAAACCCGAAAACCGTTAAAGCCATCTGGGAGAAACTTCCTTTTGAATCTCGAGCCAACACATGGGGCGACGAAATATATTTTACGGTTCCTGTCAAAATAAGTGAAGAGAATGCGCAGGAGACTGTGGAAATCGGCGACCTCGGATATTGGCCTCCTGGAAACGGTTTCTGCATATTTTTTGGTCCGACCCCGATAAGTCGAGGCTCTGAGATTAGACCAGCTGACCCAGTGAACGTATTCGGAAAGGTTAAAGGAGACCCTAAGATATTTAAGAAAGTGAAGAGCGGCGACAAAATAAGAATTGAACGAGTATAACTAGGATTCAACAGCATTATGGGCTTAAAGAGAGATACCCTTAAATCTATGGCTTAATGCAGTTTGATGCGAATATTGATGCGAAGCTATGAGAAAGGCAACTATAAAATTGAAACACTTAAGCTTTCAATAACCGCAGTAACAAGCGTTGTTCTTGTTGAAGTGTCTTTAGGTCTAATCGTGAACAGCTTGGCAATTTTAAGCGATGGTTTACACGCATTGTTAGATGCTTTGACAACTTTCGTCCTTTTTGTGGCAACCCGTGTTTCTCTTAAACCGCCAGATGAAGAGCACATGTATGGACACGAGAAATTCGAGTCAATAGGCGGACTAATAGGCGGAATAGCGCTCATAGGCGTAGCGGCATTTGTAATGTTTGAGGCAGTCGTTAAAATTATAGAAGGGGGATACATCAATCGAGAATTAGAATTTGTCGGCTTCATCGCAATTGGTTACACATTGTGCATAGATTTCATCAGAGTTGGAACATTTATGAAAGCAATAAGAAGTGAAAGTTCCACTATGAAAGCAGGACTGTACCACGCCGTATCAGACTTAAGTTCTACAATTATCGCACTTTTCGGATTTGGGCTGGCAGCAATAGGATTCTATTACGGCGACTCTATAGCTTCCATAGTTCTGAGTGTTTTATTAGCTTATCTAAGCATTAGATTGGCATGGAGTAGTGGAATGGAATTAAGCGATATAGTGTCAAGAGAAGTAGTTAGGAAAGTTAAAACAGAAATAACAAGTCAAAAAGATGTTTTAGGATATGAAAATTTGAAAGTTAGAAAGTCCGGAGAAAAAATTTTCATTAGAGCAACACTTAAAGTGCCAGATTACATCAGCCTTGAAGAAGCACATGAAATTTCAGCGAAGATAGAGTCGGGAATAAAGAGCACGTTTGGAAATGCAGAAATTGCTTTTCATATTGAACCCATAGGAATGAAGGAGATGCCGACTAAAAAACTTGTTGAGAGACTTGCCGCTGAGGTCGAAGGCGTCCAAGAAGTCCATGAGATAAGATTAACCTACACGAAAGCTAGGCTTTACATCACGTTACACGCTTTGGTCGATCCGAAAATTTCTATTAAAGAAGCACATGAGATTGCTGAAGAAATTGAAAACAAAATTAGGAAAAATATAGAAAACGTAGAAAATATAACTGTGCATATCGAACCTTTTATTTCTGGTTTTAAAAAAGCTTACACAATAGATGAAAATGATATCAGAAAAATTGTTCAGAAAGTCGCTGACAGATATGGACAAAGTGTGCGGATAAGAAATATGCTGACCTATGTTGCGGATGAGAAGCGTTACGTGAACATTGATTGCGTTTTCGGCGAGGAAATTTCGATAAAAGACGCACACAAGATCGCTTCACAGACCGAGGAGGAAATTAAGAAACAATTTGAAGAAACAACTGTTACGGTCCACATGGAACCTAGCTCATCATCTTAAGATGGAAAAACTTTTCTAACAAGAAAACCCGGAAAGACTTATTATATCGCGTGAGTCAAGTTTACAAAAAGATTAAACTAGTATTAAGATAAGGTCGAAGAGAAAGATGCATTGCGAGAAATGCGGTAAAGAAGTAAAGGAAGACATGAATTACTGTCCATCCTGTGGCGCTTTGCTGAAGAAAACTGCGCATGAAAAATATACAGTTTCTTCGGAGGAATTGGTTAAAAGGATAAAAGAATTGATTCATGAAGGAAACATAACGAGAATCATCGTGAAAGACGAGAAGGGAGAAACTTTACTTGAGATGCCGGCTACAGTCGGAGTTATAGGGACCGTGTTAGCTCCTTGGGCGGCAGCTCTAGGTGTGATCGCTGCATTGGCGACTCGATGTGAAATAATTGTGGAAAAAAGAATAGTTAAATGAGATTCGGATATTTGTACAGATGCTATGATCTCTGTTTGACGAGCTAAACATGTTTTTCGTTTTGATGTAATGTATGCACCTTATTACATTCGGCGTTTCTTTTCAATTCATGGAATCTTTATAGTTCTCTTTTCATTGATTTGTCGCTAAACAACATCAGTTGACTTCCTAGATTAGAATTATATTTAGCAAAAATTTATATACAGAAAGCGGAAACAGTATTTTTGAGGCTGAGGTCTTTGGTTGATATAATTGGTATTTTAGGTGAAATGTTCGCAAACATAATTTACGCAATCCCCGCCATAGTCGCCGCCATAATCGTAATAATAATTGGGTATGTCGTCGGCTCATTAGTAGGCAAGGCCGTGAACAGGGTGGTGGAAAAAGTTGGAATTGAGAAAACATTTGATCAAAGTATTGCCGGCAAAGCCTTCAAAGCTTCAGGGCTAGACTTGTCGGATTTAGTTGGAGGATTGATCAAAGCCTTCATAGTGGTTCTGTCCGTAGTTTTTGCTATACAGATATTGAACGTTCCGGGGATATTTGGAACGTATTTGATGAACATAGCAGATTATTTGCCACGAGTGTTGGGCGGCATTTTGATAATAGTGCTCGGCAGCGTTTTCGTAGATTTTCTGTCGACGTTCATTGGCAGGATGATTCGTCCTATGTTTCCTGCGACAAAAGTTGAAATAGCAGATATGTTGAAGAACTTGCTATTCATTGGTTTGATCGCCTTCGTGCTTTTACTGGCACTTGATACTATGCTTCTTTCAGGTAGTACCGTCTACCCTTTAATATTGGGCTTTGTGATAATTGGCGCTGGTATCTCCTTGACCGATACTCTTATCAAATCGATCACTGATGACCATATTGAGTTCAGAGAATTTGCAGGATACGCAAAATTTGTGCTCTACAGTATCTTCCTAGTTATAGGTGCGGGTGCAATATTTGCAACTTATCCAGGTGTCACCAACATTGTAGCAACTGTATCTTGGGCTTTCGCAATAGCTCTAGCAATAATGTTGATACCCATTGTTTACGCTCTTACCAAAAGAATGTCCAGAGAAACAAAATAAGCTTCAGCACCTTAGTTCCTTCTTTTTATCTTATAAGGAAACAATGTTGATCTTTTGTCAACAACGATCTTCTATACCAACAGACTATTATGAAATTACTAAACTGTCATCGTGACCGCTAACTAAAGGTGTTTTCTAAATTCTGCCAGCTTTGTTATGACTTTACAACACTGCGGCTTCTCTTAAACGTCCTTGCATTTTCTTCGTTTCTTTCTAGATTTCGGCAAACTTATTTTATCTATCAGAACATGTTTTAGATCTTGAAAAAGTCTTGACGCTTTAAGGCTTCAATGAATATGACTTCGTCAACCGCTCCCATCAATCAGTTACATTTAGCATCTAATATTGCTTTTTCTACACCTATGAAGTAACATGTGAGTTTGAATTAAAGTCTCCACAACTATCTAAAATTGATTTTTTCAAATTTATGAATTGTTGTAAGGAATTTGATATCACTAATATCTTTATATTTCCTGACTGTTTATTAAAATAATGGTGATTTATGTCAGCTAATCAAAACACTAAGGTTTCTATAATAATTCCCACATATCAAGAAGGAAAATACATTCAAACCTTGCTGACAAAACTTATGAAAATCAACAACTTGTTGGAAGTTATCGTGGTCGATGGAGGAAGCACGGACGAAACAGTGGTGACAGCGAAAAATTTTACAGACAAGGTTTACGAGATTAATCAACGCGGAATAGCGAAAGCAAGAAATTATGGAGCCTATAAATCTAGCGGCGAAATTTTGGTTTTTCTAGATGCTGATGTAAGTCCTCCTTTAGACTTCGTAGAAAGAATACTCAAAATGTTCCGTGATAAAATGATTGTAGGGCTCACATGTAAAATTATGCCAAAGCAGCCTAGGACATCTGAACTAATGTTTTTTATTTTCTATAACGATCTCTTGCGTTTTTGCTCTTTGTTTAAGCCCCATTCCAGAGGGGAATTCCTAGCTGTGAAACGGGAATGTTTCATGAAATTGGGTGGATTCGACGAAAAACTGCCTTGTCTAGAAGATCATGAACTTACATTTCGAATTTCAAAACTTGGCAAATTCGTCTTTGTCCCCGACCTTGTTGTTTATGAATCAATGAGGAGATTTAGGAAATCAGGTCTTCTTAAGGTTCTAAAAGAATGGGTAAGTAACTATATTTCTTTGATTTTATTCCAAAAAACTATATCTAAGATTTGGAAACCAGTCAGATAACAATATGCCACAAAATAATCTTTTTTATAGATGAAGATACAGCAAAATTTATGTAATTTGAAAAACAATCTTTTTCTTGCCGAGGCATGTATATGAGTGTCTCTTCAAAAGCATTAAGCCTTCTTAAACGCTCATTTAAATCCCCGAGAACCTACAACGCTCAATGGATGCTTACAAGAAAATGCAACTATCGTTGCAGAGGTTGCAACGTCTGGGCGGATCCTGATCCTCGTGAACTTTCAACCGATGAGATTAAACGTGGGTTAGATATTCTACGGGATTTAGGCGTTCTTGAGATTGTGTTTTCAGGAGGGAATCCCTTAATTCGAGATGACATTGGAGAGATTCTTGACTATGCATCCAGATATTTCGTCACAACCGTTTACGACAATGGCAGCATGGTAGCAAAGAAGGTTGACTCTCTCCGCAATGCCGATTTTGTCGCAATATCTTTAGATAGCTTAGACGAGAAGAAGAATGACTATCTTAAAGATGTCCCGGGCGCATGGAGAAAGGCGATGGACGCCATTGAAACACTTAAGAAGGAAAGCATCCACGTAGGCGTTTCTCCCACCATTTCTCAATTTAACCTTTATGAAATTATTGATTTTACCAAGTATTTTACTAAAAAAGGCATACCTGTTTGGTACTGCCTTTATTCCTATGATTACCCTTTTGAAAAAACCTCGTTTTCAATAGGAAAGAGAAACGACGAATACGAAATACGGGATCGAGAGATGCTGGCAAAAGTGTGTGAAGACCTACTTAAGATGAGAGAAGAAAACGAGTATATTTGGATGACCAAGAAAACATTGAAAGCCATAAGAGATTTTGTTTTAACTGGTAAGCGAACATGGCAATGTAGGGCACTTGACAGTTTTCTGATAGTTGACCATTTGGGAGGCGTAGCGGGTTGCCACAACAGAGAGCCTGTGGCTTCAATTTTTGAACTGCCAAGGGTTTGGAAGAGCCAAAGATTCAAAAAACTTCGGGAAGAGTATAGGCAATGCACAAAATGCACCTATCTCTGCTATATTTTCTATTCGGTTCACGCCGGTCTTCTAGGCACATTCGACGTACTTCGTGATAAATGGAAGAGCGCCAAAACCATTCTGAGAGAAGAACAGAAGATGGCGGCGTTGCGCGTTCAATAGACTCGTTAAATGTCTTCACTATTTTTATAAATCTAAAGATTAAATAAAGTTGTTGTGTTACCATTCTTTTGGTTCGCAAGATAGGGATGAGTCGCCTTAACTATGGAGGGAGAAAGATGGAGATCAAAACCGTTAAAATAGATATGCCCAAAGAGAGTAATGTGATTCTTGGCATGGCCCATTTCATAAAG
>JAWBOR010000017.1:0-24184 GCA_038826015.1 Bathyarchaeia archaeon | reverse complement strand
TTGGATTATAACAAAGATTACTTAGATACTCTTAAAGGTTATTTCACAAAAATGTACGTGTTTAAAACAGAACAAAAAGAGCTTACGCAATAACCCCGGGATTGCAAGAACTTCACAAATGATCTAAAGCTGATCCCGTCCGTCTTTTTCGTTGTCGTTTCTCTTGTTCTTCTCTTTCTTGAAGCCATGCCTCGTATTTTTCCAATACCTCCTCAACTTGCTTGTGAATGAAATCTGAAGCATTGTGGTAGAGAGTGCTCATTTCTTTGACAGCATCTTCTAACCTCTCGTATTTTTCTCTTGGAATCTCCACATATTCATAATCTTCTTTGAGGAATTTGAGCCTCCATCTTGCTGCATCGCGTATGAACTCCTCCCTTGTCGTGTAGCCCAGATGCTTATTCTCTTCTATGAATTTCTCAATCTCTGCTAAGAGTTCAGCAGGTAGTATAATTGATTGGTTTAGCATGGCTTCTATGGCGTCTTGGTATGTTTGCATCTTGCTTGTCTGAGCCATCAACTCGCCGAGTAATGATGTGAGCTTCTGGTGGACGTCGTCTGATATTCTAAGGGTTTTCATGTTTTCACCGTTTTTGGTGTTTTCGCTGATTGTATTATTTGTAGCATAAGTCTTTTAAATCTTTCCATTATACCATGTATACTGAATACAACGGATGTGTTAACATGCGGGCAAGCGTCAACATATGCCTTGACCCTAAACTCCTAAAAGAGATTGATAGGCTTAGGGGAAGGGAGAAACGCAGCACGTTTGTGGAGCACCTGCTGAAACTTGGGCTTGAAGCCTTCAAAGAGGCGAACAAAAAATGAAGGAAATCGTCTACAACTATGAAGAGTTTAAAGCCAGGGTTGATGGGGCTAAGCCGCTTCATCACTGCGCATTTTGGAGATCCATCGACCAATACGGGGTTTTCTACAGGCTCACATTCCGCATCTACGGAGTAGCCAAAAGCAACGGGCACATATTAATCTTTGAATCTCAGAAGCGGACTTCAATGGCTGAGATGGATCAGCGTCCAAGCGAATACGAGAAGCTCGTGGAGAAATTCGCCAAACCCTTAGGCTCAACAGAAGGCATGTGGACACAGTGAGCTTCAGAGAGGTGATAAACTGGAATGGTTAAGAGACTCGTTGTTAAAACGAATAACCCTCAAACCCTGCTCGACACAATTCACGAGTTGGGAACGAGTTTCTACTGCAAAACTGGCCAGAACACGTACCGCGTGGTTTATTTCGCTTCAAACCGTGAAATCCATTTTGAAGGCGCCTTAAATGAGGAGCAGCTGGATAAGCTTAAAGCCGACAGCCAAGAGGTCCAAAACATAACAATCAACGAAGTGACAAGCGAAATCATAGTCGAAGAAGCTTAGCTTCCATGAGCCGTGATTAGACATGAGAAAGGAAGGAGTGGAGGCCAAGCGGTGATCGAGGAGAAAAGACAAGTCGAAGTGACTGTTCTTCTACGTAGAGATCAGCCTAAAGCAATGCTTGAATTCCTAAACGCTTTAGATGAAGACTTAAACGCTATGGCTATGGCTGGAACGATAATAGACTATGCGGTTCGCTTAAGCGACCTTGACAACCGAATCGTGGAATTCGACAAGGCTGAGGAACATAAAACATGAAGGGTTTCATGTGTAACTCAAGAATTTTTATTATTTATTTAAATAAAAAAATAAGAGAAATGGGAGATGAATGGGAGAGGACGCCCGAAGAAATGGCATTATGGATACCGTGTCTCAACGCTTATGATTCCCTTTGAGTACGAACGGTTTTATAAGGAAACAATCATTCAAGCCCAAGCAGAAGGAAAATCACACAGCGAATTCATTTTGAATCTTGCATCTGAAGCCTGGAAACTGCATTATCCAGGTAACCCTCAAACAATTCTTCCAAGCCACACTGGTGAGGCTCCTCTTCCCATACGTTTGAAAGCTCAATGGCTCATGCGGGACCTGGAAGACGACTTAAAAATCCTGCGAGAGAAACAGGGTTCACCGCTGTATCGTCACGATGCCAGAAAACGCGTCGAAAAAACCGTTTTAGACTTAAGCAACCTCAACGTGAGGCTGCAAGACGAGAAAATAGCCGAGACGATTAAGATGGCTGTGGAGATCTTGAACCGAGAAAATGGCAGGTGAGAGGCTGCGTTCCACAATGGTTGAAGAAGCATACTTGGCGAATAAATGGGTTAAAAACAACGGGAAGTTGGAGCATAAGCCTACTCCACCCATGCAGCCCCCTAAATGCCCAGAATGCGGCTCAACCAAAGCCTGGCGAGACGGCTTAAGAAACGGCTCCACTCAAAGATGGCTCTGCCGAGACTGCGGATACCGCTACAGCGAGCCAAGCCTAAGAAATAAAAAGGTGCCTCAACATAATACTAATCGCCAAGTATGCGACATGCTGGCAGAAGCGTCGAAAAACTTGGCCGAAGTATCCCAAACGGAAGCGGGCCAGCGGGAGGCCTCAGAGACAAGCGCCGGCGTCAAGGGCAAACTCGTAGGGTTTCTTTGGGAATTGAAGAAGCGAGGGCTTAAAGACTCCTCTATTGTGATTTATCAACACTATCTTCAACAATTGATTAAGCACGGGGCTAACATACTGGATCCAGAGTCGATTAAGGAGGTTCTTGTCAAACAGGCATGGAGCGAAAACACTAAGGCATTAGCCATAGCATCTTACAGTAGATTTCTTGAATTTCAAGGCGGCACATGGACCCCGCCTAAATGTAAAGGGGTTAGAAAAATTCCTTTCATTCCGCTTGAATCAGAACTTGACCAATTGATAAGTGGTGCCTACACAAAAATGGCTACGTTCCTTCAGCTACTCAAAGAGACAGGGATGAGAGCAGGTGAAGCTCTAAGTCTGAAATGGACAGAGGTGGACTTCAAAAACGGAGCTATAACATTGAATCAGCCTGAGAAGTATGGTAAACCCAGAATGTTTAAGATCAGTTCAACCTTACTAGCTATGCTTAGCACTTTACCAAAGCAAAACGACTTTGTCTTCGGACGACAAAATCCTAGAAATTTTGCGAGGATCTATAGAAAATACCGTAAGAGAATGGCTTTCAAACTTCAGAATCCAAGGCTTAAACAAATCTCTTTCCACACGTTTCGCCATTGGAAAGCCACCACGGAGTATTACAAGACTAAGGATATCCTACACGTGATGGATATGCTTGGTCACAGAGACATTAAAACAACGCTGATCTACACGCAACTCATCCATTTTGAAAGCGATGAATATCATTCGGCCGTTGCTAAAACGGTAGATGAGGCAAGAGCTCTAATAGAGACGGGTTTTGAACATGTGTGCAACTATGAGGGTGTAATGCTGTTTCGGAAGCGTAAGTAAAAATGGGTCCCCTAAATGTCCCTACGGTCCCACAAAACCGCACTTTGGACATTTATATTGACGCCTGAACTTTCGGCATTTCGAGCATCGTCTAATAGTGATTTCTCCACAGTTAGGGCATAAAAACTTAGTTGCCTCCATTTCAGGAGTGATTATCCTATTGCATGAAGTACACACAGGCATAGATGTGCTTACAGTTCTGCTCAATCCTTACACCTCAAACAAAGTTGCATAATTGACAAAACTTCCTTATATAGGCTATCGTTATCACAAAGCCTTTTTACATATGGAAATAATTTCTTCTTTTTTATCATTTAAACGGGGTTAAAGCCCGCCAAACCGTTGGCAAAATTTTGAGAACTTCTTTTCTTTTAAGTAGTTTAAGAAGGGCGTTTCTTTGGAAATCCATATTGCCGTCAACCGATAATTCGTCTTGAAGGTTTTCCTCGATTATAATCTTGAAAAGTTTGTCAATTGCCTTATCTGAAAGTAGATTTAAAACCTTTCGAGCTAGAGAAGTCATCTGAAACTCTTTGTTGAGTCTTTCCTTCCATAAAACCTCGTATTTTCTTAAAAAAATCTCTTTGAAATTATTTTTATCAACCGCTTCAGCAGCAACATCTCCGGCTATTGAAGCACAGATCCCGCCTAAAATGACACCTCCGCCTGTAGTGGGCTTAACCTGTCCAGCGGCATCTCCCACAACTAACAGGTTGTCACTATAGGTCTTCTCGATTGGACCAGACGTAATAATCATTCCAGATCTAACTCCAATCTGGCTCATATTATTTTTTTCTCCGAAACGTTCCTTAATAAATTTCTCAAGCTGAAACCTCGGATTTAGTTCTTTGCATGCTAAACCAGCTCTTGCCGAGTTTTCGCCCAATGGGATTACCCAGGCAAAAAAGTTTGGTGCAATTTTGCTACCAGTGTGAATTTCCACGTAATCTGGATCAACATTAACATTGTTGAGGTCAAACTGCAATGCAGGCAAAATACTTGCAAGCTTTAAAGGTTTAAGCCCTGTCGACTTTACAATTCTGGAAGATACGCCTTCAGCATCTACAATCATCTTGGCTCCCAATAAACCTTGCTTTTCAATGTTAATTGTCCATGCGTCCCTTTGCTTGTCCAGTTTTATACTTTGAACCTTGGAACTCAACTTTATTTGGGCGCCTGATTTGACAGCTTGCTGGGCTAAAAACTGGTCAAAGAGACTTCGATCGACAACGTAAGCCACGGTCTCGTCTCTCTCAACTGTGAAAGATAACCTGGACGGAGAAAAGAAACGCGCTCCTTTAATTTTGTTTTGAACAAACGGTTCATGTGGAGATACACCAATATCTGCCAACCCTTTTGAGCTCAGCAATCCAGCGCAGTGACAAGGTAGACCTATCGATTTGTCTTCTTCTAAAACCATTACTCTGGTTTTTTTTCGTGCTGCTTTGCGAGCTGCAATAAGACCTGATGGTCCTCCCCCAACCACGATTATTTCTATGTTTTCATTCATTAACTCTCAACGCTCTTTTGATGATTCCAGAAACCTGATAAGACCTCTTAAAATTTGCGTAATTTCAGTTTCTCAATCGAGATCAAAGAATGCTGGAAAGGGTCATAAAAACAAAATTTTAAAATAGATGTTCCTCTTCTTTGAAGCCATTAATGAGGGATCATATTTGGCTAGAGTTCTGATTTCGATGAAGATCTTTCCATCCAACATTGAGGTTGATCTTCCTTCGTTAAAGAAAGAAATCGAAGGTGCCCTTCCAAGTTATGCTTCTGTTTATAAATTTGAAGAAGAACCCATAGCCTTTGGGCTTGTAGCATTAATAGCACATATATTGTTGCCAGAGGATAAATCAGGCGGAATCGACGAAATTGAGTCTAAACTACAAAAAATTGAGCAAATCGGGGAATTACAAACTTTGATGGTTAGGCGTGTCTGAGTCTTCACTACATTTATATAGGAACAGAATCTTTTGACATAATAAATACGCACACTTATAACTGGGGAGGTGTCAAATTGAGTGAGGTTCAGCTCAGAGTCGGAGACGCGAAACAAAGAGATGTGGCAAGAGGAATAGCTCGAATTGATCAGAGAACCATGGAGAAAATTGGAGTTTCTGCAGGTGACATCATTGAAATTGTTGGCAAGAGGAAAACTTCAGCTATCGCGTGGCCGGCTTATTCAGAAGATCAAAACCGAAGCATAATTAGGATAGACGGTTTTACCCGTAAAAACGCTGGGGTATCAATAAATGAGTATGTAGTTGTCCATCGGGCTGAAGTTAAAGATGCAGCGAGCATAGTCTTGGCGCCTGTTGATATGCGTCTAAATGTTGATGAGGATTTCACTAACTTTGTTAAAAACCGACTTATGGAAAGAACCTTCGTAGAAGGCGACACAACACTCGTTATGATGCTGGGTCACCCGGTTCAGTTTACAGTAACTAAAACAAGGCCGCATGGAATTGTAAGATTAACATATGACACAAATTTGCAGATACTTACTGAGCCAGCTCCTGAAGCGAAAGGTGTGCCTCGCACGACCTATGAGGATGTAGGCGGCCTTCGAGAAGAGATCCAGCGATTAAGGGAGATGGTTGAACTCCCAATGAGGCACCCAGAGATATTCCAAAGGCTGGGAATCGATCCGCCCAAAGGGGTTTTACTGCATGGTCCTCCAGGTTGCGGAAAGACTTTACTTGCCAGAGCAGTAGCAAGCGAATCAGAGGCGAATTTCTTCTCAATAAATGGTCCTGAAATAATGAGCAAGTTTTACGGTGAGTCGGAGGCAAGGCTCCGCGAGATCTTCCAACAAGCTCAGCAGAATGCCCCAAGTATTATTTTTATTGACGAGCTTGATGCCATAGCGCCTAAACGTGAGGAAGTGACAGGTGAGGTAGAAAGAAGAGTGGTTGCTCAGCTGTTAGCTCTTCTGGATGGTTTAACTGGCAGAGGAAACGTTATAGTTATAGGTGCAACAAATAGGCCGAACGCTCTTGATCCGGCCCTGAGAAGACCCGGAAGATTTGACCGTGAGATAGAGATCGGCATACCTGATAAACAGGGACGATATGAGATACTTCAGATTCATACAAGAGGTATGCCTCTTGCGGAAGACGTGGATCTCAGAAGATTAGCAGATATGACGCATGGTTACACAGGAGCAGACTTAGCAGCTTTAAGCCGAGAGACGGCTATGAAAGCCCTTCGCAGATATCTGCCCGAGATAGATCTTGAACAGGAAAGGATTCCGCCGCCTGTCCTTGAGAAGATGGAGATTAAAATGGAAGACTTTTTGAACGCTTTCAAAGAGATTACGCCAACGGCTATGAGAGAAGTAGCTATAGAGGTTCCGACGGTTCGCTGGGATGACATAGGGGGTCTAGAAGAGGTAAAACAAGAACTGAAAGAAGCTGTAGAATGGCCTATTAAAAATCCAGATATCTTTAAGAAAATGGGGATCAAACCGCCAAAGGGAATTCTGCTTTTCGGTCCACCTGGCTGCGGCAAAACATTGCTTGCTAGAGCTGTAGCCACTGAAAGTGAAGCTAATTTCATCTCAATTAAAGGTCCAGAGATATTTTCAAAATGGGTTGGTGAATCAGAAAAAGCAATTCGGGAAGTTTTTAGAAAGGCGAGAATGTCATCTCCCGCTGTTATATTCTTCGATGAGATTGATTCTATTGTGCCGAAAAGAGGCTTGGGATACGGCGACAGCGGAGTGTCTGACCGCGTTATCAGTCAACTCCTAACCGAGATAGACGGAATAGCAACCTTAGAGGATGTTGTTGTTCTTGCTGCCACAAATAGACCTGATATTGTAGATCCAGCTGTCTTGAGGCCGGGTAGATTCGACCGATTAATCTATGTTCCCGAACCTGACGAAGAAGCCCGATACCGCATCTTCCAGATTCACACAAGAGATATGCCCTTAGCAAAAGATGTGAATCTAAAAGAACTAGCACGTGTTTCTAAAGGATATTCCGGTGCTGACATAGGGTCTATATGTAGAGAAGCAGCCATGATATCTCTTAGAAGAGACATCGCCTCTAAAGAAGTAACTCTCACAGATTTTCAAGAAGCAATGAAGAAGATTGGACCAAGTATATCGCCAGACATGGAGAATTGGTACAAAAGCTTTATGAAACAAGTTCGAAAAGTTCAGAGTCCTCCGCCGCTCGTAGCTTAAAATAGGATAGTGAAAAACATATGTCAACGAAAACATGGAAGGTTCAGCCGCTTTACGCTATCGTGAGTGAAATTTTAGATAAGAAAGGTTCATTGAACGACATGGAACTCTTTGAATCTCTAAAAGTTTTTTATAAAGATATCGGGTTTGATGAATTTAACAAGACCTTAATGAGGATGGAACTCAGCGGTTTAATATCTGTTTCTTCTTTGACAAAAGGCAGACGGCTGGTTCAATTAGTTAAGAGATAATAAAAAATATTGTCATGGTTTAGTTAGGAACACTTCCACTTTAACTTTTTTTCCGTCTTTTAGTTTTAAGCGGTTGCGAAGATTAACGGGTGATAAAATTTCAATTACTGAATGATTGTAATGGCTTCTCAGAGCATAGACAACTGTTCCTTTTTCTTTATTGTTTATCAAAGATGGAAAACATCTAACCGGTCCATATGTTCTATTCTCATTTTTGAACCCTTCGATTTCTATTCCAGAATAATCTTTTAGTTCGTCTAATAATTTAGCATCATATTCACTTGTAATTTTCAGATTGAGGGTTCCAGGATAGGGGTCGAATCCTAGTTTTTCAATGAATTGTTTTCTGTATTGTTCTCTGGTTACGTAATAAGCTCCTTCTCCAAGCCCTGTGAAAACGATTCCCTCAATTGTTATTGATGAAGGATACTTTTCTCCGAAGATCACGCCGAGACCTGATTGCACCTTCTTCAGCTGGGCTTCTCCTGAAGCGGAAATTTTGATGAGACTGCCGTCATGTGAGCTTGTTCGTTGAATCCACCCAAGTTTCTCTAATTCTATTAAAGAGCGTGAAATGCTTTGTTGGGAAAGACCTGTTTTCTCGGCGAGAAACTTTGTTGAAGCCTTGACAACTCTTCCTCGGGCACCTATTTCCGCTAACTTATAAAGGATAAAGAAATATTTCCTTAGGTTTTTGTCGATGGTTAGAGAGTTCATTCCCTAATCCAGCAATGAAGAAAGTACTACACATATAAAAATCTTCATTGTAAAAAACCCGTTGTTTGACAGAGATCACAGTATCCTTTGATTGTTAATAGAAATGTTCTTTATTATTGTTTTCTTTTGCAAGGACTCTATTTTCTTTCTAAGGGTCTTCACTGTACCTGAAACTAAGAGAATATGCGCCGCTGCTTTTTCATTTTTTATTGAAGTGACGGCAACTATCGCTGCTTTTGCTGAGTCCAAGCCTTTATGGGAACAACGTAATATCGCCCGCTTCATCCGCGCATCATACTCGATTAAGACAGGCTCAATTTGGCTTACACCATATTCTCCGAACAGCCGAAGGATATTCATATAGACTGCATTATAAAAATCCTGACCATTAACTGTTTGTTCGTTATCGATTTCCACAGCTATATACCGTCGCCTACTTCTCATTCTTTGGCTTTTAGGCAATATGGACATCTCCACATACTATCCAAGATATCGGAGGCAATCTTTTCCCTTCTTTATTAGGTAAACTCCCGGAGCAACATAATTCGCACTGGCTTTTTTCTTGTTACGTTCGATTATAGCTCGAGGGTTTTCAGAAATAGCTTTCTCAGCTGCGTTGAAATCTAAACCGAAAAGATAGGTGAGAAATGCGTAATCTTGGGGTTTCCTCAGAAGATAAGGCTCATTAGCTCCACTGGATAAAACTATTGGCACACCAAACTTTTTTGCTATTAATGTCTCCCTTCTCAAATATGACAAGAGACGTGCTCTTTCATAACTTTCCAAAAGAAGTAAGGGCGCTAGATTGATCTCAAAGCAGGCTAAAGAATTCGAAGCGAGTTCAGCCTCTGCGAAATCGAAAAAACGTTTCCGTGGATTGATTGAAGGAAAAGAGATTAGGTCAACTCTTCGGTCTTTGGCTGCTTGTCGCGCTACATCTTTCGAATAACAGAGCACCGCAATGACTTCAAACTTCCTCCTAAAACTTCTCAGGTCGCGAAGCAGGTCTTTAGGTGTTTTCGGGGTCAATTCTGTTCTTGTAACCATGTCCACACCGATGCTTTTACAAGTTTCTTGAATTATTTGAACTTCTTTTTGTTCAACATCTACTGGAAATGCTATCCCTATTGCATTATAGCCTAGTTCAACGGATTTTTCTATCATTTTCACGGTTTGATGATGATTCTTAAGAGGTGGACGAAGATTCAAGTCTACAAAAAATTTCATGGCAGCAACCCTATTTCTCGGCATTTTTCTTTTATCTCTTCGATTTTTGAGGTTTTAAACCGTATGCAGATATGGATTGGATCGGCACTTAACAGTTTAATCTTGCCTAAAAAAGCGGCTTGCTTGTCAAGTCGGATGTAAAGGTTTCCTTTTTGCAAGCGTAGGTCCAGTTCTTGAAGCAGGTTTTCTTTGTCCAAGGTTGTTAGGTTCAATGAAATATTTCTGAGTAAAGCGTCGGCTATCTTTTCGTTTCTTATCTGAGTTTTTAGAAAAGTTATAGGGTTTCCATATTCGCCCTTGAGTCTGTCTCTGCTGAATGTTATTTTCTCCCTGTATTCGGATGGAATAATGTTCTGAACGGCTCCAAGGACTTTTTCTTCGTTTTCCGTCGCGTGGGCAAAGAGGCTTATTTCTACGTGAGATATGGAAGTTTGCGCCAAATGAGTCACACATCTGACAGGAGATTTTAATACTTTTCAAATATTCTCCGTCTGTAATTTAAGTATAATTATTAGGGCCTCTTTTAGATTCAATTTTTATAGAAAGATTTTTAAAAAACATTAAGAATGTTGTGGGTCATGAGCGTTCCTACCAAGCTATTTTTCACAAAAGGTGTAGGGGTACACAAAGATAAGCTAGCATCGTTTGAACTAGCGTTAAGAAACGCTGGCATACAAATCTGTAATATTGTCAATGTATCAAGCATTTTTCCTCCCGGGTGTAAAATAATTTCAAAGGAGGAAGGTTTGAGCGTTTTAAAGGCTGGACAGATAACCTTTGTTGTTTTGGCTAAAAACGAGACTAATGAACCGAATCAGCTTATTTCCGCCGCAATAGGTTTTGCTTTGCCAAATGACAATAAAGAATATGGGTATCTCTCAGAGTATCACTCTTTCGGGGAAACAGATGAAAAAGCGGGCGAATACGCTGAGGATTTGGCAGCGACTATGCTAGCTTCGACACTTGGTATAGAATTTGACCCTGAAACCGCGTGGAATGAAAGAAAACAAGTGTATGAAGCCAGCGGCAAAATTTTCAAGACAAGCCACATCTGCCAATCTGCTGTGGGAAAAGACGGTTTATGGACAACAGTGATAGCTGCGGCAGTTTTCCTCTAAAAGATTTCTTCTTTTAATTTAAAAAAGTATAACAATGATTTAACCTGGTTCTCTGAATCACTCTTAAGTAAGTAAACCGCGTACTTTTCTTCCCGCGCTGGTCAAGCCTCTGAAAACTCTTCCCCTTCCTTTTCCCAAATTGAGCTCAGGTAGAAGGTTTCTGTCTACCATTATGGTTTCGAACCATTTGTAGAGTCCATCTTGCCAAACAGGATAGGAGTTGAGTACTTCCAGGTTGGGAAACTTTCTTGCCGCTCGTTCTTCAGCGATTAATCTAAGGCTTTTTGCAACCTTATATTTTGTGATGCCTGTTCTCTTCTGTCTTCTTCCACCCGCAGGTTTGGTTTTTCTGAAGCCGCTTCTTCTCACGCGGACACGTACGATTACGTAGCCGGGTTTATCCTTATATCCGAGTCTCCTAGCCCTATCTATGCGTGTAGGCTTATCGATTCTGAGAATTGCCTCTTGTTTCCGCCACTGTATGATTCTTTCACGCATCAACCCTTTAACATAAGATGTTTCGGGGTTTCTCCAAGCCTTTGTCATGTATTTATAAGCCACTGTGATATTGCACCTCGCTTACCCGCTATGCTACGGAAAAGCCAGATTTATACTTTCCGTAAAAGAAAGATGCACAATTTAAAATGATGAAACCTTTGGGCTTTCTTTTATTCATTGGGCGAGGTCTTGTATGGTTGAGCCTTAATTTTTATTTTTAACCGATGCCTCAATCTCCTCCATCTTCTCTAAAGTTTTTGGGTTCTTTTCGAAATGTTCTCTAACAGGCTTCAAAATCTCCACAATCGCCTCAGCAACCCCGTTTTTCAGGTCCAACGGATGTACCTCACCATTTAAATAAGAACCTCTCAAAGCCTCATAGCTTTCAAAGACCATAGGACCACCATACTTCGAAGGACGAGGAACCTCTAGGCTTCCAAGATGCGGAAAGACAATATATTTAGCATGTTCCAAAACAGGGTTTTCCGTCTCCTGTCTAGGTGGACAGTAGGCTGCATTCATCTTTTTTCTGATTGCTTCAGGCGTGTCATGCACAAAAACGCAGCTCTCAGGCTTACTCTTAGACATCTTCGAGCTAATCAAACGGCTCAACTCAACATTTTCATCGAAACGTTTCCCCGTAGCTTCAGCCGGCTCAGGTCCCTGCAACCCCAACAACAAAGGCGTGTGAACACAAACAGGTTTCTTCCACCCAAGCTTCTCAGCGACATCTCTAGCTAACATGTGTGCCTTTCTCTGGTCAATGCCTCCGCAGGCGATGTCTAAATCCAGATGAAAGATGTCGGCTGCTTGCATACATGGATAAAATATCCAAGCTGTCTCAATATCTGACAAGTCCATCTCACGACCCATAATTGTTAATGCTCTTCTCACCCTCAGTAAAGATGATGACTTCGCAATGCGGATGATCTTCTCCCAGTATGTGGTGTCTTTAACTATGTCTGAAGCCCACAAGAAACGCGTTCTCGCTGAAGTTACACCTAAAGCTTCAAAGCAATGCTTAAAATATTCGCCACAAGCATGGATATTATCCATGTCCCCGCCGAGCTTGTTATTTATCCAACTGTGCCAATCTGCCAAGAATATTGTGAAATCAAAACCAGCATCCGTCATATCTTTAATCTTTAGCCCACAAATAAGACCCATCCCTATATGCATAAAGCCGGAGCATTCGAAGCCCCAGTAGCTCTTGGGACTACTTGCAGTTTCTAATAAGACACGTAATTCATCTAAGGTTACAACCTCATCGGTGTTCCGCATAATTAGATTAACACGTTCTTCAAGATCCAATGATAAATGCCTCACTAAATTCTGTAATTAGTATTCCTATTTTTTGATAACATTTATTTTAACCTTTATAGGGAAGAGAGAACAAATAAATAACTTCAAACAAAACTTTACTAAACAACCTAAATATAAGGAGCAAGCTGTAATGCCGTATTGCAAAAAATGTGGAGCCGAAGTACCAGAAGAAGCTCTATACTGCCCCAAATGTGGAACACCAGTTAAACCCGTTACGCCTGCAGCTGAACTAGTCCTTGCAGGTTGGGGGGAAAGATTTGTCGCTCTTCTAATGGATGTGATCATTCTCGGTGCCATCATTCTGTCAATAAGATGGTTTTTAAACCTGCCCGAATGGACATGGACGCGAATGTTACCATGGTATGTGCGATGGGTTCCCTTTGTCGATTTGGGACTTAGCAATATCATTCATTTCATCTACTGGACATTTATGGAGGGAATTTACGGTCAATCAATCGGAAAAATGATCACTCGGATCCAGGTGACACGGGTAAATGGTGAACCAATTAATGTGACGCATGCAGCCATAGAAAGCCTCGGAAAAGCCTTTCTGTTTCTTATAGATTTAATCATTGGATTAATCTTTTACTCAAGGAAAAGACAGAGATTGTTCAATTACATATCAAACACAATAGTGATAGTAAAAACTTCTCGTTAGATACTTTGAAATTGGGCTATTGAGATTTTAGGATGAGTGACTTTCCTTATGCCAAAAACTTATCGAATAGCGGTTCTACCGGGAGACGGAATAGGCCCTGAGGTAATCGAAGCATCTGTGAAAGTCTTAGAGGCAGTTCAAAAAGCTGCAAAAAACTTAAGATTTAACCTCATTTATGGAGAGGCAGGATACAACTGCATAGAAAAGTACGGGACAAATGTTCCCCCTAAAACCTTAGAGATGCTGAAGCAGACGGACGCTTGTTTAAAAGGACCAATGACTACACCGGAAGAACCTGACGCACCGCCAAGCGCTGCGGTAACAATTAGGAAAACTTTTGATCTTTATGGTAATGTTAGACCATGCAAATCTCTGCCTGTGGTTCAGTCTCTCAAACCGAATATTGACCTTGTAATTTTACGAGAGAACACCGAAGGGCTTTATTTCGGTGAAGAATTCGAAGTCTCTAAAGGGAAAGGGGTGGCAATTAGGGTTGTAACTCAGAGGGCTTCAGAAAGAATCGCGAGACTCGCCTTTAAGATAGCTATGAAACGTAAATGTCATGTGACTTGTGTTCATAAACGAAATATTTTACGTGTGACTGATGGAATATTCAGGGACGCGGTTTTTAAGGTTGCAAAGGAGTTTCCAGCAGTCAAGGTTGATGAGGATCACGTAGACGCTATGGCTATGAGACTGATAAAGGAGCCCGAAAAATTCGATGTTATCGTTACAACAAACTTGTTTGGCGACATACTTTCAGATGAGGCAGCTCAGCTTGTCGGCGGTTTAGGTTTAGCAGCCGGAGCAAACATAGGTGATAACTATGGAATGTTTGAACCTGTTCACGGTTCTGCACCAAAATATACGGGAGAAAACAAGGTGAATCCCATTGCAACGATATTAGCTGCCAAGATGATGTTGGAATATCTCAACGAATCAGAAGCTGCGAACATGATAGAAAAAGCCGTGAGAAAAGTTCTGGAAGAAGGAAAAGTCAAAACATACGACTTAGGTGGAAAATCAACAACACAAGAAGTTGGTGAAGCAATAGCAGATAAAATTTTAAAAACTCGACAATAATATGAATGCAATGACGTTCTTCTTTTTCTTAACAATAATCTAATCTATCCTTCTCTTTTACTTTTTAAAATAACTCAATTGTGTGCAAATATGAAATGACTAACGAAATTGAATCTTAATTTTTGGAAACCTATTTAAGGGGTTCAGTATCACTTTTCAGAGTTTACAAAACAAATGTAAACGTTCCGCGGGCTCTCTCTTAGAAAAACTATGCTGGAGGATACTTGCGATAGGTGTGGAGGAAAATCCAAAGGTGGTGGAGATGAAGCCAGCCAACATCCTAAGGTCTTGCAACGGTTTTCCAAGGCAAAAGTCTGTTTTGAAAAGTTTTAGTTATTTTCTCAATGGATTATTAGGTTTATTAATCATTCCGTATGCTTTCATTTCGGGATTCATCCTTTTTCACTATAATTAGGAGGCGTCTAGCTAACGACTCATCCAACGAACTCAAAAACGTTCTTCAAAACTTTTAGAGAGGCTTTAATTGCTTACACCTTTGACTTCGGCGGGATGGTGGCAGGTTTAATAATCGCTTTTCAACTCCACCTTTTTCAGTTTTCATCTTGGACAATTGCAGTGTATCCGGCTGTTTTAAGTGCAAAAGGAGTGATAATGGGCTTGTTTAGTGGGCGTCTAAGCACTGCATTGCATTTAGGTACAATTTATCCCAGATTTTTAGGAAATACCAAGGGCTTCTACAAATTATTTGAGGCCGTAATAGTTGTGACTTTTGTAGCAAGTGTTATGATGAGTTTAATTTCTATGATGCTTGGCAGTCTTTTCTGGGGGGTAACCTTCGCAGATTTTTCTGATATTCTATTTATTGTGGCATCAACCATGACTTTAGGGCTGTCTATTTCCCTAATTACGATTGCTGTTGCATTCTTGACGTTCAAAAGAGGTTTAGATCCCGATGTTGTGATATATCCGATAATGTCCACTACAGCAGATATAGGAATAACAACCTATTACGTTCTAATACTAAACTTATTCTTCATTTTTGGAACTTTTGGAAGATACGCTGTAGGTTCAATCGGGCTTCTGCTTCTGATTTTAGTGTTTTATATTTTACCACGAAATATGAAAGAAGAAGAATTCTTCAAGACTGTAAAGGAGTCTTTTCTTACTCTGATTTTTGTAGTGTTCATTGTTAACGTCACTGGCACAGCTCTAAGCAGAATAAGTAAGATCGTAGAAAACAGAAAAGAAATATACACTGTTTATCCTGCTTTGATCGATATGATAGGAGATGTCGGCTCCGTCATCGGTTCCACAGCCACAACAAAACTTGCATTAGGTTTGCTTAAACCCTCTTTTAAGGCTATGCATAATCACGCCACACAAATCTTTAGTTCGTGGACAGCTTCTATAATAATGTTTATTTCGTTATCAGCGTTGTCATTGTTTATAAATGGCTTATTCAGTTTATCTAAATTCATTGGTTTTACCTTCCAACTGTTAACAGCAAACATAATAGCTGTCACACTTATTGTTCTGATATCCTTTGCTGTTTCCATTTTGACCTTTAAGAAAGGTCTAGATCCAGACAATTTCGTTATACCCATTGAAAGTTCTCTTGCAGACAGCATAACATCCATTGCCTTGCTCATTGTGTTAATGTTGGCGAGCTAACATGGAGGGATAGAGTTAAAATATTTCCCTGTTTCATATCATTAATTGGAGCGACATCAACAATATGCCTCATTTTGAAGAGATAGAATACAAACCCATACCTGCAAGAGAACTCTTCTTGGAGATGAAAAACCTCTCCGAACTGATGATCGACCTAGCTTATTCAGCTGCTTTGTTTAACGATAGAGAACTCGCAGAGGATGTTCTAGAACTCGAGAGCCGAATTGATACATTATCTTATCTTTTAGAGATGGAGATAATGATAGCAGCCAGAGACCCAAAAGACGCAGAGGAGCTGATAGGGGTCTCCGTAGTTGCTTCTGCGGTCGATAAAATTTCAGATGCAGCTGGAGACATCGCAGCGATAGTGCTACGAGACATCGGTGTTCATCCGATTGTAACCGAGATTTTCGAAAAGGTTGAAGAACGCTTGATGCGAGCCAAAGTAAGCGAGGACTCTGCAATTGTCGGTAAACAAATAGGCGTTTTGGATCTCGCAGCGAAGATGGGTGTAGACATAATCGCTATCCACCGAAACAAAGACTGGATCATAAATCCAAAGGAAAAAGAGGAAATTAAAAAGGAAGACATACTCATCGCCCGTGGGGCTCAGGTCGGCATAACAGAATTTAAAGAACTCGTAGAGGGTAAGCGGCAAGATCTGGAAGAATTAAGGGCTGAAACATCGCGACAACGTCTAAAACAATTTGAAAAAATCGTTGAACAATTTGTTGAGCTCAAGGATACATCTGAATTAATGATCGACTTGGCATATTCTTCGCTTTTATTGAACAGCAAAGAATTAGCTGAGGAGGTGCATAGGCTTGAGGCATATATGGATAATCTACACACAGATTTCGAATTGCTGGTCATGTCGAGTAAATCTGAAAAAGGAGAGGCTAGAGGTTTCCTTGGTCTGATTAGGCTGGGTGTTGTCACCGAAAAAATTGCTGATGCAGCAGCTGAAATAGCCGAAGTCATCCTAAGAGGCATAAAGCCTCATCCATTATTAGAACTCACTATAGAGGAAGCGGAAGAAACTGTTACCCACGTAGAAGTATCTGAAGATTCATTATTAGTGAACAAAAGTTTGCGGGACGCACGAATCCCAGAAGAAACCGGCATGTGGGTTCTTGCCATCAAAAGAAAAGATAAGTGTATAAGACCTAAACCTGACACAAAAATCGAGGTGGGTGACATTTTAATAGCTTCCGGCTATGCGGAAGGAGAAGAAGACCTTAAGAAAATGGCGTCTCCATAGTTTTATTGTTACAAAATAAATACGAGATGTCTTTCTGAAAGGATATTTCTAACCGTTAGAATTATAAGGTTTCTTAAGAAAAAGTTCTTGAAATATCTGAAGAGCGTGCATCTAATGAAAAAAGATGAATATAAGGTTCTAAAAGATTTGTATTACACAAAAGAGCATGAATGGATAAGAATAAAGAGTAGTGATTACGTAGTGATAGGGATAACTGACTACGCACAGAAAAATCTTCATGAAATAGTTTATGTTGACTTACCGAAAGTGGGTTTGACGTTTAATCAGATGGATCCAATAGGAACAGTGGAGTCTGTTAAATCTGTGTCAGAGATATATTCGCCGATAACTGGTGAGATAATCAAGGTTAATGAAAAGTTAGTCGATTCTCCCGAGCTTGTAAACAAATCTCCCTATGAAGAAGGCTGGATAGCTGTAATGAAACCTAAAGATTTAGATAAAGAAATGAAAAATTTATTGTCGGCTGAACAATATGAAAGACATATCGGACAACTAATTGAAAAACTATAGATTTAACTGATAATTCCAAAATGTTGCTAATTCAAAATCAGCTCAAATGCAATGTTTCATGTATTTTCAAGTGGTTCAGAGAAACTCCTATAAGCATTGCACCCGCTGCGAAAATCAGTTGCTCCACAAAGGTATATGGTAGAGCGAGAATAAAGTAAACATATGCTAGATTACTGATTGTCACACCTAAAATGTTTCCCAAAAGGTGGCGTGAAATATTTCCACAATAAGTGGCTAGAAATAACCCTAAGGCAGTTTTCTTAGGCATTTTAGATTTTGCCAAGTCTCCAATCTTCCCACGAAACAAAAGAATTATCGTCAGTCCAATTAGGTGAAATATGAGAATAATCGAAGCGTCTCTACCAGCCGGTAATATAAGCCAGCCCACAACGAAAGTAGAAAGAATCGTTGCGGCTATGTGCCAACGCTTAGATATTAACAAACCCGTAATAAAGGCTGAAACTGCAGGTCTTAAGGGTGTAAAAGCACCAAAAATTGGTGGTTGCCCTAACAAAATTCCGATCAAACCGCTAATTAAGCAGCTGATTCCGCCCATTTCTGCGCCTAACAGAATCCCTGTTAAAGGCGACATAATCCAGCTTAGACTTAAAGAAGTTCCTGGGATTCCTAAAATTGGAGTGAGTGGGATAAAATCCGATAAGACGTTCAACGCCGCGAATATTGAAACGTAAGCTACAACTAATGATTTAGGCACGGTTCTGTTTCTGGGTGCCATTTAACTTTTTGTCCCTTCGTTTTCTTTTCTTCAAAAAAGTGTTCATGAACATACAATCTTCTCTTGCTATGACAACATCGTTGGGATCATAATTGTCTGTTACTTCAACAGGAGCTCCTCGAATTATTACAAGAGGCGTTCTTTCAGATGTCTCCCCCATCACCAAGTGTGCAGATGCGGCTAAATCGTCAGCTAAATTCATCCTTGTAATGACAAGTGGGCGACCGTAAAGGTCTGGTAATCCTCTACAGTCCTTGACAGGTCTGATTCCAGCTATTCCTAAAGCGAAACCAACTGTGCCGACCCTCATGGGATTAACGTGGCTATCAATCAAGATGAATCCGATTTTTTTACTTGTTTTCTCTGACAATGCCTTCCATATTCTTTTAGCTGTCTCATTTGGGTTAACCGACCAAAGGCACGCTGAGTTTTCTGGGGCATTTTTGTGATCTATGCCGGCGTTTGCGATTAATATATTGTTTTTAAGAGTTAAAAGAGCTCGGGGCACTCCTCCATAGATTTCATCTGCTTCATTAAGAACAAGCTCGACAAAGGGCGGCTCAAGAGAATATTTTTCAGCTAATTTTTTCGCCTTTTTACTGATTTTCACAGAATCATAGTTAACGATTCGTCCTTCACTTGTTGCCACGATCTTGTCAGCCACAAGCAAGACATCGCCATCCTCAATGTTGAGACCAGCCTTTTCGATAGCTTCTAATATAACATGAACAATGTCGTCTCCAACTTGAACCAACGAAGTCTTTACAGGTATTACTTCCAATATTTTCACCACTCCGCAAAACATCTTTTCAGAGGCTTCGTCGTCTTCTACCATATTTTGTCTCGTCATAAAATGGCATTCTCACAATCTCAGCGGAAATCATACTTTTCTGGGCTTTAATAACGACACGGGTTCCAACCTGTGAATGTTCAGGAGTTACATACCCCATACCTATGCCGCACTTTAGCAAAGGAGAAAATGTCCCGCTTGTCAAATAGCCTATCTCCTTATCCTCAGAGAATATGTTATTTCTAGGTCGTAGCACACCTCTGTCCAAGGCACGAACGCCTACCCGCACTCGTTTAACCCCTTCAGCCTTCTGTTTTAATAGGGCTTCTTTGCCAATAAAGTCTCCTTTTTCGAATTGCACCGCGAAATCTAGTCCCGCTTCTAGAGGCGTTACATTTTCGTTTATATCGTTGCCATAAAGACACATACCAGCTTCTAGGCGAAGAGTGTCCCTTGCGCCTAAACCGCAGGGTTTTATACCATATTTTTCACCTGTCTTTAATATAGCCTCCCAAAGTTTTTCAGCCTTTTCAGGTTCGGTAAGAGGAACACCCCACAAAAATATTTCAAAGCCATCTTCACCTGTATATCCCGTTCTAGTGAGAAAAACCTTGAAATCCCTCAATATCGCCCATCTACCCCAGTAATATTTTAGGGCGGCAAGGTCGACATCGGAAATAGTTTGTAAGGTGTCGATGGCTTTTGGACCTTGAACGGCGAGCATGACAACTTCATCTGATACATCTCTGGTCTCAACTTGGAAATTTTTCGCGTGTCCATTTATCCACGTGAAGTCTTTCTGACGGTTGGATGCATTATAAACTATTAAAAATTGTTCCTCTTCAAGACGGAAGACCACAAGATCATCAATGATTCCGCCCTTTTCGTTGCACATGACCGAATATCGGCCTTGCCCAATACTCAAGGAGGCAACGTCACGTGTGAAAATATTGTTGAGGAAAATATTCGCGTCTTTGCCTCTTACTAGACAACGACCCATATGAGTTATGTCAAAAATGCCAACAGCATTTCTTACTGCTAAATGCTCTGGAATAATCCCCTCATACCATGCTGGCATCTCGAAACCGGCGAATTCAATGAGATGTCCATTTTTCAGATGAAACTCGTAAAGATGTGTTCTTCCAAGTTTTTTCATATCTAGGCCCCGACAATAGTAATTAGAGTGGAATCTTCAAGTCATTAATCTATCGGTTTCTACCTATCTGTTGAAGATAAAGCTTAAGAAGACTTTTTTTAATTATTCGGAAAGGGAACTAGATTGAAAGACGCTAAAGAATGTTATAGCAAAGTTTTTGAATTGTTACAGAAACACCATGAATGGTTTCAAAGATCTATCCCCCTCATTGCAAGCGAAAACATTCCAAGTCCCGCAGTTCAGGAGGCTTTGATCAGTGATTTTGGAAACAGATATGCTGAAGGATGGCCCGGAGAAAGAGTCTACGCTGGTTGCACCTACATCGATCAAGTAGAACTTTTATGCATAGATTTGGCCAAAAATCTTTTTAGAGCAGAGTTCGTTGATGTTCGACCCATTTCAGGAGTGGTTGCCAACCTCGTCATTTACACTGCTTTCACAGAACCTGGAGACTATATGCTTGCCCTTTCCATACCATCAGGTGGACACATATCCATGGGTAAAAAAACCCTCGGCGGAACAGCAGGGGCGGTGCACGGTCTGAATGTTGAATATCTCCCATTGGACGAGAAGGAATTAAACATTAATGTAGATGAAACCATTAAAAGGACTAATTCTCTAGTAAAGGAGAATAAAGCTCCTAGACTTGTAATGTTTGGTGGAAGCGTGCTGCCTTTTCCTCATCCCGTAAAGGACTTGGAGAAATATTTTCACGATCTCGGAGATACCATAGCTTACGATGCGGCTCATGTTGCAGGGCTAATAGCGGGAGGAGTTTTCCAAGACCCTCTTAGAGAAGGAGCAGACGTTATGTCTCTAAGTACGCACAAGACTTTGCCTGGGCCTCAGCATGGTATGGTGGTTTCTTGGGAGAAATATGCCGAGAAGATTAAGAAGGCAACTTTTCCAGGTTTGGTGAGTAACCATCATCTTCACAATGTTGCGGGCGTCGCTGTGGCTCTGGCTGAAATGTTGGAGTTTGGGAAAAAATATGCAGAGCAGATTGTGCGTAATGCTAAAGCTCTGGGGCAAGCGTTGTATGAAAGAGGATTTAAGGTCTTAGCTGAACATAAGGGCTTTACGGAGTCTCATGTACTCATCATTGATGTGACGCGGCACGGTGATGGAGGCGCAATTGAACAGCAACTAGAAAAAGCCAACATAATCATTAACCGAAATCTCTTGCCTTGGGATATTCGTGAAGGAAGACACTTCATGCATCCGGGCGGAATCCGCTTAGGAACCTCAGAAGTTACAAGGCTCGGAATGAAAGAGAATGACATGAAAACGATAGCTGGTTTTATCAGTCAGATAGTTCTAGACAAAAAGCCTCCAGAAAAAGTAAGAGAAGAGGTCGCAGAATTCAGGAAAGGATTCCAGAAAATCCACTACTGTTTCGAACAGGAAACAGAAGCCTATGCATACATAAATATATTGAACAAAAAATAAAGCTCTTCATTTCTCTTATCTAAGATACACTAGACGCTGTTTTAGCATGATGTTTTTTGTACATCCGCCAGCTCAAACACATCGTTTTTGGATGCGAAGCCTTCACCTCGTCTACAAGCCCAACCGAGGTGTTATGGGGCGCTTCTAAAACAGTTTCGGGATTCGTGTAGGCTTCGTTAGATATTTGGTTCATAATTTCTACAAATTTATCTAATGTTTCTATGGGCTCCGTTTCCGTGGGCTCAATCATCAATGCTTCATCAATTATTGAGGGGAAATAAACTGTGGGAGCATGAAAACCGTAGTCAAGTAGCCTTTTCGCAACGTTTTTCGCGCTAACACCCGTCTCGGATTTAAGGCGAGAGCAGCTGAGGACAAACTCGTGTTTCCTAGGTTTATCTTTACCATAGGGCATATCGAAGCCCTTAATCTTTGAGAGTTTAGACGCCAAATAATTAGCGTTCAAAACCGCCATTTCAGATATTTTTTCTAATCCTTCAGATCCCATTATAAGTATATAGGCAAAGGCTCGAACCAGAACCTCAAAATTTCCATAAAAAGCCTTGACCTTTCCAATTGTATGAGGAACATTATAATTTAGAAAGTAACGTCCTTTCCCATCAAACTCAACCAGTGGCACAGGCAGAAAATCCGTCAAATGTTCTTTCACCCCGACTGGCCCAGCTCCAGGTCCTCCTCCTCCATGAGGGGTTGAGAACGTCTTGTGTAAATTAACATGAACTATGTCGAAACCCATGATCCCTGGTTTCGTTTTCCCAAGAATCGCGTTCAGATTGGCTCCGTCATAATAGAGTAGGCCGCCAGCTTCATGGATGATATTCGCGATCTCCAATGTTTTATTCTCGAATATTCCTAAGGTATTGGGGTTCGTCAACATAAGCCCAGCAGTTCTCGAAGAAACAGCCGCTTTTAAAGCTTCAATGTCTACGCAACCATCTGCACCTGTCGGCACTATGACTACTTTGAACCCAGCCATAGAGGCGCTTGCGGGATTTGTTCCATGAGCTGAATCTGGAACTACGATTTCGTCTCTTTTGTCCAATTCTCCTCTGAATTTGTGATAAGCCCTAATCAGCAATGTGCCTACAAGTTCACCATGCGCGCCAGCAGCAGGCTGAAGTGAAACTTTGCTTGTTCCCGTGATCTCAGCTAGCCACGACGCTAGTTTGTACATAAGCTCCAATGTGCCTTGCATTGTATCTTCTGGTTGATACGGATGTATCCAATGTGCTTTGTCAGAGGATGCCAACGCGTCGTTCATCTTTGGGTTGTACTTCATAGTGCAGCTTCCCAAAGGGTAGAAGCCGCTGTCAACTCCAAAATTCATCTGAGACAATCTAGTGAAATGTCTCACAACTTCAACTTCTGAAAGTTCAGGTAAATCAGGATCAGCTTTCCTTCTTAAATGCTCAGGCACATAATTTTGTTCGACTAAAATTGTTTTTATTTTTTCGTTCAATACTGGTAAATTGCATCCTCTTCTTCCTGGGCTACCCATTTCGAAAATTGTGGGCTCTGACCACTTAGACTGTTTGAACTCTTTCATTTCTGATCCTCCAGAAGTGTCTTTAAGCTCTCTTGTAACCTATCAATCTCGTCTAGGGTATGCAATTCTGTTACACAGTAAAGTGCAGTTTGTCCAAGCTCGGGAAATTCGAAACTTAAGGATTTACCGCCCAAAATGTTGTGTTTTAATAATTCTTGATTAATTTCTTGAACCGATTGAGCTGTTTGGTCAAAATTCACTGTGAACTCTTTGAAGTGATAAGCTTTAAAGAATGGAGCTCGTATTCCTTTGATTTCAGAAAGCCTTCTAATAGCATAGTAAGTCTTAGCTAAGATAATTTCGCCTAATTCTTTAAATCCACGCGGACCTAGAAGAGCCATGTAAACCGCTGCCCTCAATGCGCATAGAGTTTCATTGGTACAAATATTAGAGGTTGCTTTATGACGCCGAATATGTTGTTCTCGGGTTTGAAGGGCCATACAGAACGCCCTTTCCCTTCCATCACTAGTCGTGGTCATTCCAATGATTCTGCCTGGCATCTGCCTCAGCAAAGTATCATCATCCTTACACGCAAAGATTCCTAGAAGAGGACCACCTCCATTCATGTAATTTCCTAGAGGTTGCCCTTCTCCTATTACGATGTCTGCTCCATA
>JAWBOR010000016.1:0-24355 GCA_038826015.1 Bathyarchaeia archaeon | reverse complement strand
GGAGGGTTTACAGGTGATTTCTCCACGCCGTGACGGTTTCAAACCCAACCTCGCCGTCTACGCTGTACCTTAGACGCTCACTGGGAAATTGCTATGCAGCGATCTTCTTTTCGTGAATATTTTGTCGCAGACGCAAAGGAGATTGCAGAAAAAAGTGGAGTAGCCGGCGAAAGAAGCCTTGAAAATCGCCGAAATCCTACAAGAACAGGGGTTCAACATTCAATTGCTCAGCAGTAAGAGATACATTTTAAACAAGATGCGAATCCACGGCAACAGACAAATAGCAACAATAAAAGAAGCATTTATTAAACACAATCATGTGCGCTTCGTGAAAAACTTCTTCCCTTACCAACCATTCGGAAACAAAGAAGCCTACATTAAAGAACTATTAAAAGCGAACACTGAAAGACTTACACACTTAATCAAAGTCTGCAGCTTTCTATTACAAACAAAAGTATACCTATTTTGGAAATACGAAATCACCACAACCTAGAAAGTCCATACGGTGCTGTTATACACTCAAAAACAATGTTCACGGTTTCAATTGCTCATCCTAAAAAAGAAGTTAAAACCATTTTTTAGCAAATTACTTCAAGTTTTTATCGTCGACGTATATGTTGTAGTGCGATTTCTTCATTGATGTAATCTATGGTTACCTCATCTTTAATGGCATGAACAGTGTCATTCGTTCCCCACAGGTCCACTAAATGTATCTTCAAGATTTTTTCAGGTATAGTGATCCAGTGGACTTTTCTTCTATGCGGGTACAGTCGCTCCTTGTCAGATGTACCTGTTCTGTGGTAATACTCGCTAGTAATATTACCGATGGCATAGATATGTTTACGAGAGTACGCGACCACAATGTCTCCAACCTTAATCTCCCTACAAAACATCCAGAACTGCCTTGCTACATACTTTGGATCTTTAACATAATCTAAGGTTTCTGCTCGTCGTTCAATCTCCCTTTTGAAGATTTCTTCGGGTTTATGTTGTAAATAGCTTAGGTCATCAAGTTCAGGCCATCCTATTGCGACAAAACCATTTCCTTGAGAATTAATTTGGCTTTTTAAATGCGACCATAAGCGTGCATCCCTCCCAGGGGCGACCTTCCAATATGCAAGTCCATCATGACGTTGCCTTACTTCACGTACTGTATCCAGTTGGCTAGTACTAGGCAGTGGAGTTTTTCCTAGACGCATAGATGCTCTTCGTTGAAAATGGTTGAATTTTAGATAGCTTGATTTGTATTGCCGGACAACACTATCATTCAGCAAAGATGCACTCTTGAACAAATTATCAAAGAAGAGACTGATATTCCCGAAAATAGGCTCATTAATTTCTCCGTCGAGAAGGACGTTTGCTTCAACGTTTTTCGTTAATCCTGCACTTGTAAGATTTGAAGAACCAACGATTACCTTTAAGCTATTATCGTCTTTGAATATGAATATCTTTGGATGAAAGCCTTCGTTATTGTAATATTTGACTTCCAAATTTGGAAAGACTTTTGAAAGATGGAGAAGTTTCTCTAAAGCTTCCCAGTCTGTGCTATGATACCTAGAAATTCCTACGATAAATTTAACATGTCTTCCGCGGCTCAAAACATTACGGAGAGTGTTAGCCAATTCTTGATAGCCATCTATACTGAGAAAAGCAACAGCTACTCGCGTATCTTCGGGTTGTCCAAGGAACTGAAGTATCTTTGAAAGCACGTTCCCGCTTTGCAGAAATGACACTTTGAGCATGATTTTAATAATAAACCCAAGAATTAATAAGCGTAAATAGCATGCCTAAGGAAACGACTTCTAATAATAGAGCGCAAACATGCTTTTTGGAATGAATTCTATACCATTTACTGTTCATGGCTTAAAGCAAAAATTGAGGCTTCGTTTTTGGCTCGTTCTTGCTGAAACCCAGTAAATTTTAAAAACAACAATAAACATAGTGGGTAAGGTAAGGATGCAACTATGGCGAGTTTGCAAACTCCAATTAAGCCGAAGAGAGCTCCTTGAAAGATATTCTATGTAGCAACAAATTCTTGTTCATAATACCTACCTATCAAAGGTCGCTTAGCTGGGAAGAAGACAACTTTGAAAAATTATTTACAGATATTTACGACTCGATGAAAGAA
Organism: Bathyarchaeia archaeon; assembly: GCA_038826015.1. Classification (GTDB taxonomy): domain Archaea; phylum Thermoproteota; class Bathyarchaeia; order Bathyarchaeales; family DTEX01; genus JAWBOR01. The sequence goes on along the minus strand of JAWBOR010000016.1, from coordinate 22,227 downwards.
TCCGAAGGTAAGAACCCATATTTCCTCGGGTCTATGGTATTCTACAACGCCAAGAAGAATAAGTAAGCTGACGAATAAAGGCGCTGAAATTGCAACATACTTAAAAGTAATAGTTGAGACGTAAACAACAAAATGCATCAAAGCAAATAGCGAAAGCCTAATTAACCAAAGATAATGAAGCGAAGTTGGGTGAAAAAGTGCGGTCTGCATGGGAGCTTTGGATATTTTCATTAATTGGACAGATAATTCTTTTTGTAGCTATTCTGACAATAACTTGGTTCATTAAGCAACATCCCTTACAAAATGTCGATTCTTTCATAAATGCTGTATTAGCATCATCAAGCGTGCTTTTTGGATTTTTAACTTTAAGCATTACAAGACACCTTGAAGAACTCAGAAAACAGGAGCAAGACATTTCAAATGTGGCAGCCGAGATTTTAAGTCTTCTGGAAAAGGTGCGAAAGGATGAAAAACTTGCCGGAAGGACCATTCAGTGGAGCACCAAATATTATAACTGGGGGTTTGAGGGATTTGGTGTATCCGATACGGCTGAGAGCGCTATAATGCAAGCTTACGACTACCTTTTAAAGAATTTTAGATTTATAGTTCATAGTTGTAGGTTATTAGTTTTTGCTTGGGGCATTCCGGGGTTAGCGCTTCTTCTTTCGTCTATTATTCTGACTGTATTTTCCAAAATTATGATTTTGAATCCTGATCTTGTGGGAACAATAGGTCTCGGTTCTATCATGTTTGGAATTACAGTTACGATTTTAGGATGGTGGGTCTCAAACAAAAGGTTGGAAAAAAATTCTGAGTCCTTATTCAATATGCGCCATTATATTTTAGGGGCTCTCTTCAGCGAAAAATCCCATGCGGGATACCTGCGAGATGGATGGCTTAAGGTATAAGAATCATCTAACCAAATGTGAAGGTTGGTTCTCTTGTTGCTCCCGCTGTCTGGTATGGTAATGGTTCCACTTGGACGATTATTGGGTAGTTTTTGCTCTGTCCCATATACATCTCGTTTATTAGGACCAGAGTGTTTCTGGGCGGTAGCATCTTGATGAATGTGTTCGCTGAATCAAGGTCTAATGGAAGGGAGTTTGACAGGTATTGGATGTCTTGGTCGTTTATGAGGTTGAAGATGAACCAGTTTGTTATATGGCTTAAAAGGAATGTTGGGAGGCTTTGAGGGTTATTCGTTATATACATCTGGTGTAAGCCGAGATGTCTCAGCCTCGTAACGATTTCCTGGATGTCTGAGTGATCCATATAAAGTTGCGCCTCTTCCAAGATGAGGACGAGAGAGGGATTAGTGGGTTCAGAGAGGATATTTGCCAGTTTAGTTATGAAGAGCTGGACGATTATGAACTGAGTGATGACTGTTTTGTCTTTTAGGTTTACGACTAAGAGGCCTCCGTTTTTGAGTTTCTCTCCGTTCAGTAGAGACTCTATGGTAACTCCTTTGCCAGACTTTGTTATTATCCCGCTTCCCTCAAGCTGGTTGATCCTTGTAAGTAACGCTTCTTTCACCCTATCTTGTTCTGTTGATTGGATCCCAGCCTTTAGATTTTCAAGGGTTAACTGGCCTTTCATCTTTAGAGTGTTCCATAGGTTTAGGGCTGTCTGCATCGAGGCGCTTGTCTCCTCCATCTTCATAGCCTTCAAGACTGCAATGAAAACCTGTTTCCCTAAGTATCCTAGCTCGAAGCCCATGTTGACGCCGGGGTCCACCTTGACAATTTTGTCGTAGTAGGGGCTCTTATCCGGTTCGCTGCTTGAGGTGGCTTTGACGAATCGCATTGCTGACCATTCGTCGTTGATGTCGAAGACTATGAGTTTCTTTCCTTCATCAATCAGTCTGAGGGCGAGCTTCTTTGCTAGATGGCTCTTCCCAGTGTTTCTGCCCCCTATGAAAACTGTCACGCCGTGAAGATAGTATAGGTTGAGGTTGAATGATGCTCCTCCCAATGTCTTTCCTAAGTTGGCTGTTTTGCCTGATTTTCCCTCGAGATCTATGAAGCGTAAAACCTCCTCGTCTGTTAGTTTGACGACTTTGCAGCCTGGCGTTGGGCTCCAGCCGTTCCATGGCTTTAAGAATGTTACCCTGCCATCCTCGTCGGTTTGGGCGCTTAACCGGATCTTTGAGATTAGGAGCTTCTGGTTTCTCAGTTCTGATCTGGTAGCGCCCAACTCCTCCATTGTTGTTGTCACTTGGACTTCTGGCGCCAGAGATTCAAGCAGCAGGCTTTCCTGCATTCCATATGGGACGTATGGTCTCTCCTCAATTATCTGTGCAACGACGCCGTTCGGCTTTATTGAGAGGCTTTGGTCATAGACGACAAGGTTTTCGCCTATGAAGGCTCTTTCTCTTTGCGGGTTATACATGATGAATAATTTGTCAACCTTCTTGTCTAGGATGATCATTTTATGTGCCTCCGTAAACTCCGAAGAGTATCCTCCTAACATCAAACTCATGTCTTAGGACGAGTCCATTTTTGGCGAGGAGTCCTTGGTATGTGAGAGCATCGAATGGATTGAAGTAGCAGAATACGTGTGCTTCAATCAGAGGCTTGGGGTATCCGTTCTCAAGATAAACGCTGTGGAGGAGATCGGCTAAAACTTGACCGTGATTCCGTTGTGAGTAGACATCTAAACGGAAGGACACTGGAACCCTGCCTAGCCTAGCCATGTAGACTTCGCCCAGAAACTCATGGGTTCCACTAGTTTCAACAATATTCTTTACAGGCATGATTATTGGTGACGTAGGCTCATTTGCTAGAAGGTCGAGTATTCTTTCGCCCCATTTTGTGACTAGCCTAGTCTTCTTGGAGAAGGCAACGACATCGGAATTAGACGCCGATGCCGACTGCAATATATTCCTAAGGACGTTAACAGGTGTGTCTATGGTTCCACCAGTGAGGGAGCCGTCGAAGAGCAGGATTGAGTCTGGGTATTTCTCAGCAGCCTGCATCTGCAGATACCTTTCATGTATGTTTCTAACCCTGTCAACCATCTTCAAAAGGTCTGGCGCATGCTCAACCTCACTCAATCCCAGAAGCTTCTTTCTAAGGCTATTGTAAAGATGCTTCTTGTTCTCGTTGGAGACGAAGCATGGAGCCTCAAACTTCTGAACCACTATGCTCTTTTGATTCCAAGGATTCCAGTGGACGATTATGCCCCTAACGGCAAAGACTAACCCTTTCCCACATTCGCCGAGAACTATGCTGCTCGTATCGACGGCGAAGATATGTCTTAGAGAGCCATCGTGGAGCTCTATAGATCTGGGAAGCTGAACCCGATCTAAGGTGAGGGTTGTCTCCTCAGCCATCTCATCGCCCTTAATGGATTCCTCATCGTTGATAAACCTGTCCAATGATGGATCAAAGGTTCTTAAAGAAACCTCGCCATCGATATGGTCTAGGCTTTCCTTCAGAAGGGATAAAGACTCATTTAACAAGTCATCAGCCGAGCCTATATGACTCATCGAAATGCTCACTTGTGAGATTATTCTTCTTACTCTTTTAAAACTGTTGGTCCGATCTGATTTAATGTTTCTTTTATTTTTAGGTCCAGTGTTTTTTACCTATTCATTGGCATCTGTGAACTTTTCAACCTTAACGATACTAGCTAAGATTATTCTTTCTTATGGAGAAGAGGAAAAAGAAGCGCTTAAAATAGCCGAGACCTTCAAAACGCTGAGCTTCAAACATGAATTTCTCGGAAGCCTAAAATATAATCTAGATATGCTGCGTAAGCTAAGCGCCGAAGACATCATAGCAATCAAGGAAGCCTTCATAAAAAATTCTCATACAAGATTCATGAAAGCCTTCTCCCTATACCTACCCTTCGAAAAAAAGCTTAAATACGCCGAAAAAGTGCGGAAAGCAAACCTCGAAACTCTGGCGCATCTGATCAGAATATGCGGGTTCTTAATGCAAAAGAAAGTTTACCTCTTTTGGCATGATTGAAAATGCCCAGAAATTACGGATAGCAATCTATATAAAACACTGAAAGTCTAAAATAAACTTGGTGCAAGTATGACCACCCATACTTTGTATGGGTACCCCTATCTAATTGTCCTCCACCCTGTCTCGGCTTCATTAGCCAATAAATAACTATTCAGGCAGAGGATGCTCTTTAATCCCTTCGATCAAAAGTGCATCAGAAATGGAATATTTACCATCAGTCTCCATTAGGATGCCCATGTTAACCAGATTTCTGATAAGAGTTGAAACAGCATGGTTTGTCACTGACCGTGCCTCTTTTGCCTCAACCGCGGATTTGATCTTAGACCAGCTCGCCTCTCCAAGCTTCATAACAAAATTAAGAATAACACCGTAACGTCGAGATAGAGCAACAATCTTCAAAACTTCCTCTCTGGCAAGTTTCCCAGCCTCAGAAGCAACTTCATCCACAAGCTCTTTGGAACAAGCATTTCTGTCTCGACACCTCACACCAAACAGCGTCAGCCACCCTGGAACCCCGTCGAGCCTCTTAACAGCGTACTCTAACAATTCAGCGCTGGGCTCCAGCTTAATCTGCTTAAACCCGGAAACAAGGAGATCCTTTGCCATACTGGCAGAGAAATTTTTCATTTGAACTTGAACAAAATGTCTTCCGTACAAAGGAGAGCTAGGTTGATCAAAACCCAAGAAATCAAACAAGACTCCAACCTCTGAACCGGTCACCACGACCACAACATTATGGTAAGAGTCAACAACATGCGCAAGAAAACGGAGCATCCACTTATCTCCACGAATAACCTGAATTTCGTCAAATGCAATCAAAAATTTTCTCTTCATCTTTACAGCCCACCTATCGATCTCACCGAAAAGCTCAGCGAAATCTACTCCTGCCTTACCCCACTCGAAGCTCAACTCATTCCCAAGAATCGACACACCCTTCAAGTGTTTTAAAGCCTCTGAAAGATCAGAGAACCATTTTCGGTCAATCTGTCTAAAAGCTGCTTCCAATCTCCGAACAACATCAGCATAAGAAGGATTAAAAGGCAATCCACGCAAATCCAAAATCGCAAAAGGGCAACCACACTCAACCAACGCAACATTGACAAAAGACGTCTTTCCAGTCCGACGAAGACCAGTAACCACAATCAAAGGCGAATAAGAAATAGCCTTAAAAAACTGCTAAAGCTCTTTCTCGCGATTATAGAGGTCTTCTTTTTTTGTTTTTGGGCGCGGATCAAAATACATGTATAGGCACCCATACCGAGTATGCCTACCCATACTAATAAAGTTTTCAATAGCAAGAAAAAGAACATTAGTTAACAACCGTAAGTCTCAAAAAAAAGAGAGGGTTTTGCGGGAGTTATCTCTTCCGAGAACAGGGAGCAAGTCCCACCCCGCACTTTTCAAGGAAACAGCTACCCTTTTTGAGCTTCTTTAGCTTCCATATGATCAACTTCACGCATAGAACACCCTCTTCCCGAATAAACAATAAAAAAGGAAGGAAGATGGCGGTTCAACCCGAGGCTGAAAAGTATAAATTCATGCCTAGGCGCCCGTCTCTCCCGGGCTACCATTGTCTAGGCGCGAATTTATACTGTTTTTAGGCTGGTTTTCGCGTAAGTCTTTGAGCATCTGCTGTTTTAGAGCGGTGGTCAGTTGAACCAGTTGCTGGTTTTCAAGTTTGCTGTTGTCGATGACTGTGCGGTTAGGTCTTGTGAGGGCGTCTTTTGTTAGGATTTCTTCGGGTTTAGTCCCATGCGCGGTTTATGAAATACTTCTTCTGTTACATGTCCTTTGGAAGAAAGCTTGAGTACGCCGAAAAAGTGCAGAAAGGAGACCGCGAAACCTTAGCGCATCTAATCAAAATCTGCGGATTCTTAAGGCAAAAGAAAGTTTACCTTTTCTGGGAAAAAGAAAAAAGGGGAATTTTAGGTGTTTAATTCATGGTTTTATGGGCCGCCGAGACCGTTCGGCGTAGCCAAAGCATACCATTCATGGCCTTCGCCGACTATGGAGCCGTGATCCATTATTACTTCAAACTGCCCCCAGATTGGGTAGCCGCCTTCACGCCAGTAAGGACTGTTCCCCAGCTCTGGGCCGACCCAGATTATCTTGTAGTGCCAAACTTCTCCTGAGCCGCCTGCCTGGGCTCCGTTCCACTCGTTTGTGCACCAAGCATCAGGCGTCCAAGGTGCACCGTGGAATCGTGCGTCATCCCAAGCTTTGCTCCACTTCATGACAAGCCAGTCATTCGCATAGTTTTGGTCGCCCCAAACCTTCCCGTCTAAAACTCTGTCTACGCCGTCAGCCTTCCCAACGAAGACTCTTGCTTTATAGTTGTAGCCGAACTCGTCGAAGCCGCCTTGAGCAGACGCTGTGTTCACACTACTTAGTGCACAGGCTAAAACCACCGCTGTCAAAACGAGAAGAGTCCTCTTCCACCCCATCTAAACTATTCCTCCTTCCCCCTAGAGGCGGGTATATTTAACGTGCCCCAGACTCGGCACGGGTGAGGCTGTCCTCTGTGCACGGTAAGCCATGAAATGTTGCCAACCCTCGACCAATAAAAAATGCAAAGAACTGATTTATAGATTTTGTGAAAAAAACTTCAGCAATCTATCATAACTAAGATAACGAAAAACATTCCAGAAACAAGGAACTCTTTTGCCATATTGGGAGAGAAGGTTTTCATTTGAACGCAAAATGTCTTCCGTACATAGGGGAATCAGGTTGATCAAAACAAGGAGTTCAAATCCAACCTGCGCGTGCTAGATGGGAGAAGTAAGTGTTATTAAGATGTGTTTGTATTCGTTTATTTGGGTGGTTTTTTGGGTGAAAGGGTTTTACAGGTGATTTCTCTATGCTGCAAGGAGTTCATATCAACAGCCTCCGATCCTAGATAGCCGTGGCTGGAGTTGGTAGTGTTTGAAAATTCGGAGGATTTAAAACTAACCCAAAAGTTCCATTAGTTGCTAATAGAAGAACATGAATTGCGTTGGCTCCTGCTTCTGGGGCAAAACGTGAGATGTGTACTACATTCCGTTTTGTGTCACTTTTTTAGAAAAAGTAACACTTATATCTTGCAGTTCCACATAAGCAATTGATAAATATGGCTATTGTTGAAGTGGGTCCCAAGTATCGAGTGACAATTACTCAGAGCGTGCGGAGAAAAACTCCTTTAAGGGTTGGGCAGAAGGTTTACTTGATGGCTAGGCCCCCCTACATAGTTTTGATTCCAATTCCTGAAAAGGTTGATGATGCTCTTGCCGAACTCATTGGCGACATAACCTTCAGTAGCGAAGAGCGGAAAAGGGCTGAGGAGCAGCTTTTGAAGGAAGCCTCCTAAATGAATGAGAATTTTATGGTTGAAACCGAGTTCCTCTTCGGCTTCCAACCTAAAGATAGACGCTACGAAATAGTCTCCAAAATACTGGATGCTTACATGACCGCTAAAGGCTTTATAGCCTGCTATCCCGTTTCAGCTTTAATAGAAGTTCGCGAGGTCATGGCAAGCCATGGGAAAACCGCCGATGATAGGCTTAAAGCCCTAACATTGATAAAGGCTAAGGCAACAGGATCAAACCTTCAAGAAATAAGCCTCACCTCAGACAACTTAATACTATGCGAAGAAATAATGGCACAGCACCCAGCTTTAACATTCTTCGATGCTTTACATGCCTCTGTAGCGTTAAGCAATAACCTCACAATGGTCTCAAACGATGAAGCCTACGACAAAACCGGAGTAAAAAGAATCTCCTTCAAAGACTTCCTCAACATTCTAGAGAAGTAACTCACAACAATCTTCAAAACATTGCATACGCTTATACGTTATTGATGGAATCACAAAAATTACGACAGAACTTTCCACATGACTCTAAGCGCTTTTCTAAAATTTTACACGGGGTATTTGTAGGCTTAGATTATGAGTCAAAAACCCTAAATATACGATGAAAGAGGAATGAACAGGTGTGGTGGTATGGTAACTATAAGCGAAGCCATCAAAGAAGTATTTACTGAATTGAACAGAATCGCCTCCGCACCTAATAAATGTCTTTCATTTCTTCAACGGAGGGCATCGAGGCTTTACAATAAATACCGTCAAAACTATAAAAGGCTTATTAAGCTTTGATGTAGCCTTTTCCTTTCTGGGGTCTCAGGGTGAAGCTGTGTTTTCCGTTTTGTCAAGATAGTCGCTATATCGGGTTTTACAGTTGCCGCACGTAAAGGCTTGGACAGTGAAGATTCCGTATTTCCACGTTCTAGCCGGTTTAGGGTTTTCTTTTTTACAGGTTGGACATTTGCTCATACTAATCATATTTATGGTTTACTGGTTGAACTTGAAAGACTTAAAGGTCATTTGCTTCTTATTGCCGCCTTAGTATCTTCTAAAATTTAAATGAGTTCCTCAAAATAATATGTGAGGATAATGGGACGCCAAAACGGTGTATATGATTACACTAAAGATTTATTTGATAACGTTGTCCCTTTATTTTGTCAAGATAATCTGGAAAAACTTGTCTTGTTTGATGCATTCATTCAATTTTGTCAAAACCCAACTTCTGCATCGGCTGGATACGGTATTGAAAAAAGCTACTCTTTTATAAGCATGAATCTCCGGTTAAGATACAAGCTTGACCGGCTGAGTATAGAGCGGCTACTGGATTTTATGAAGCAACATATCAATAAAATGTATGAAATAAATCATAATTTTTACTTGTGGAGAGAACAAATATTAGATTATATTTTAAAAAAGGAATCTGACAGATTTTTGGGTTGGTACCGAAGATTATTTGATCAATTAGATGAAAACGATAAAGTCAAGTTTCTTTTTTTGTTAAGGGCTGTTAGACACGAAAAAAGCTTGAACTACGTAATTATGCCATGGCCTCTTAGGCAGTGGTATTCTGTCTTCTTTGATAAAGAAGAGAAGATTTCCGAGTATAATTTAGCAGAAGTTATGGTTCGCTTTGGTTTAGGCAACGAGTCTTATTATCTTACTTCGAGAGGATACGAAGGGACGGAATTTATTCTATCACCTTTTGTAGAAGAGTTGAATAAAGAATATGAAAAGGAGTCTCCTATTACCGAAGAGCAAATAACAAAATTTTTTGAGGGGCTCACTTGGTCGAACATAAAGCTCTTAGATAAATGCGTTAAACAGGCGTCTCCAGTATTGAATATAACGGAAGGATGCGTTACCCAAACCTCAAAACTTATTGTTGAAACATCTAAATCCTTTTTCGCGATTTCCCCATTCGCATGTAACATGATCAAAGAGCTTATTGGACAAAAGAAGATTCAGTTAACCTCTAAGTGGACAGAAAACCTGATGGAGGTTGTAAATTCTTTCGTAAATGAGAATTATCCATTAGCCGAATCAAAACGGGTATTTCAAATTGAGGGATCTACCATTTTAGAGATCCGGCATGCTGCTTCGCTGAACCAAAAACCGGTTACAGTTGGCATCTTAATTGCGCCATATCACTTTTTCACAATCGCTTCCACTACCATAATCGATGAAATGCGAAAGTTTGGGCTTTTCTCTCTTGAAATTGTAATCATGCTAAAGGAATCTTTACCTACAATTTTGGAGAAATTTAGCGTCTACGGAAGGAAAACGTTGATTCTTTTTCTAGATGAGAAGGAGGAGAAATTTTACGTATTAGAAAGGGGGGCCTTGGCTCAAGATGAAGCTTTAGCGGTGGATAACTTCCTCTCAAGCTTTTTGCCGTATTTTGAACGTGTGTTCCCAATTAGTAAAGCTTGGCCATCAGAACTTAAGACTCACCTGGAAAATTTGAGATATTAAGGAGTTCCCTAGACTAGTATCTCTGCGGAATAGAATTCCGGAAGTTGAGCGGGAGTTTAGAGATGTCTTACGGAAAAGTCTGGAGGAATCTCTTGGAAAAATTGGAAGGATATGTTAAGACAAATGATGGTTGATAGAATCAAAAAATTTGAGGGAATAACCCAAAGAAGACTTGATAAAGATAGGGCAAAAGACTTTCTTGACGGTACCACAATAGGCGATTTAATAGATCTCTCAAAACAGTTGACGCAATTTATGAAGGATGATTTAGTAATAGCGGCATTTACCACTTTGTTTCAGCACCGGAATATGCTGGAACACCCAATAGAAAAAATGGAAAATGATATCGACGAAGAAACCTTCAATAAACTTAGCATATCGTTAGACCTCCTTGAAAAAACGCTGCTAAAATGATTGTTATTTGATGTTCCGACTTCAGCCGAAGTTTAAATACCCTAATAAGTTTTATAGTATTGAATATTCTAAAAGTCTTTGAGGTATTAAATTTGATGGCGATAAAGTGGGTTTTACAGGTGATTTCTCCACGCCGTGACGGTTTCAAACCCAACCCCGCCGTCTACGCTGAACCTTAGACTCTCACTGGGAAATTGCTATGCAGCGATCACGTTCTTTTCGTGAATATTTTGCCGCAGACGCAAAGGAGATTGCAGAAAATAGCGGAGCAGCCTCCGCCGAAAGAAGCGGTTAAAATAGCTGAGACCCTTAAAACGCTGGGTTTCAAACTTGAGTTTCTCGGAAGCCTAAACTATGATCTGGATATGCTGCGTAAGCTAAGCGCTGAAGACATCATGGCAATCAAGGAAGCCTTCATAAAAAATTCTCATCCAAGATTCATGAAAGCCTTCTCCCTACACCTACCCTTCGGAAAAAAGCTTGAATACGCCGAAAAAATGCGGAAAGCAAACCTCGAAACTCTGGCGCATCTAATTAAAGTCTGCGGCTTCCTAATGCAGACGAAAGTCTACTTTTTCTGGTTAAAAGAAAAAAATGAGAATTGGTGAAGCATGTAAGCTAAAATGGGTTGACCTTGATTTTGAGAAAGACGCTATAATTGTCAATGACACAGAGAAAAGCGGGATACCGCGAATATTCAGAGTCAGCGAGAGACTTATGACAATGCTTAAAGCGTTGCCGAAGAAAAACGAATACGTTTTTGGAGGAATGAAACCTTCTGAGGCTAACGGTTATTTCTATCTTCTTAAAAAAAGAGTGGCTTCAAAGCTGCAGAACCCGCGAATCCTAAGTATACACCTACATACTTTCCGGCACTGGAACGCAACCATGGAATACTATAAGACAAGAGACATCTTACACGTTATGAAAAGGCTTGGACACAGAAATATTCAGAACACGCTTATCTACACTCAGATGATCCAGTTTGAAACAGAAGAATATCATTCAGCCGTTGCCGAAAACATTGACGAAGCCAGAAAATTAGTGGAGATAGGGTTTGAATTCGTCTGTGCGCATGAAACTCACATGTTATTCAGAAAGCGAAAGTAGCCAAAATATAATAATAAAGCTGAAAATACAATAATAAAGTTTATTAATGTCGTATGTTGTTTAGTTTTTCTGCTTCCATTACAAGTGGGAGAAATCTTGAGCCCCTATTGGGCTGGTAGAAACCAGTCCATCGGAGGAATCGAGCTGAGAATAATCTTAAATAATAGTCTGCATGATTTGATTCTTCAAGGGAGAGTTTTACTATCTTGATAAGTTCGGAAGACATGTTCTTAGTTCAGAAGGCTCTTTTCGAAGAGAAGGGACTAGTTAGACAACATCTTGATTCTTACAACGAGTTTGTGGAACATGGCCTCCAAGAAGTAATAGATGAGATTGGAGAAATCGAAATCGAAGTTCCAGAAGGACCCTACAAGATAAAATTTGGCAAAATATTCATTCTCCGCGAAACCGAAAACGGCGTTATCTATGGACCATATATGACTGAAGTTGACGGAACACGCCACGAAATCTATCCTATGGAAGCATCTCTGAGAAGCCTGACCTACGCCATGCCGCTTTCTTTGGAAATGACTCAGGTTATAGGAGACAAAGAGATGGACAAAGAACTTGTGTATATAGGCGATTTACCTACGATGTTGAAATCGAAGTATTGTCTCCTCTCAGGTCTTTCAGAAGAAGAACTGATCAGGCACGGCGAAGATCCGCTAGATCCAGGCGGCTATCTCATTATTAATGGTTCTGAACGTGTCATCGTTGCCTTGGAGGATTTAGCACCAAACCGTATTCTGGTAGACATCGATACAAGAGGAGTGAAACCAGTCTACCAAGCAAAAGTCTTCTCTACAACAGTAGGCTTCAGGGCAAGAATTGAACTGCGAATGAAGGCAAATGGTACTCTGCATGTATCTGTGCCTGGTGTGCCATCTGAAATTCCTTTCATAGTTTTAATGAGAGCCTTAGGTCTAGAATCAGACAAAGAAATTGCTGAGACCGTTTCGGCGGATAAAATTATACAAAGCGAACTTGAACCCTCATTTGAAATGGCGACGGATGTCAACACGGTTGAAGACGCCTTATTACACATCGGAAACCGAATAGCTCATGGACAAGTGAAAAACTATCGTCTTCAAAAAGCAGAAACTCTCCTGGACAGAAACTTCTTACCTCATATTGGTAGAACAATTGATAAAAGGCTGGACAAAGCCTACTTTCTAGGAGAAATGGCTTGCAGAGTTATCGAACTGAAACTTGGAAGGCGCCAACCCGATGATAAGGACCATGTTAAAAACAAACGACTGAAACTCGCAGGACCATTGCTTGCTGAGCTGTTCAGAGTAGCTTTCAGAAACCTTTGCCGTGACATAAAGTATCAGCTTGAAAGAATGGGCACAAAAAGGCATATGATTAGCGTATCGGTGGCGGTTAGACCAGGAATAATCTCTGAGAAACTTCAGCATGCTTTAGCAACAGGTAATTGGGGACGGGGAAGGGTTGGGGTCACACAGTTACTTGATAGAACGAATATGATAGCCACATACAGCCACCTAAGAAGGCTTCAATCACCTTTAAGTCGTAATCAGCCCAATTTTGAAGCAAGAGATTTGCATCCAACCCATTGGGGAAGACTCTGTCCAAATGAAACGCCTGAAGGCGCTAACTGTGGTTTGGTCAAAAACCTAGCTCTTTCATCTGAGATATCTGTTGGTGTTAATGTAGAAAAAGTGAAAAATTTTCTCTATAAGAAAGGTCTTATTTTGGCGATTGATTCAAATGAAAATATTAGGCTTTCAGGAGCAAAAGTGTTTGTAAACGGTGTTCTGATTGGTTACCATGAATCTCCACAGAAGTTTGTCGCCGAGTTAAGAAAAGCTCGACGAAAGGGGGAATTGCCACCAGAGATCAACATAGCTTATTTCTCTAAAGCTTACGGCATAAACGAGGAGGTTCACATTAATTGCGATGAAGGACGCATACGCCGTGCACTTATAATAGTGGAAGACGGCGTCCCGAAACTGAGAAAAGAACATGTTGAAAAAATTCGTGTAGGAGAATGGGTTTGGGGCGACCTCATCAAACAAGGTATAATCGAATACTTAGACGCTGAAGAGGAAGAAAACGCATTTATCGCTCTGAGCGTAGAAGATGTAGCCCCGGAACATACGCATCTTGAGATAACATCTTACTCTATCTTGGGAATCTGCGCCTCTTTAATACCATACGCTGAACATAACCAATCTCCACGTAACTCTTATGAATCGGCTATGTCTAAGCAAGCGTTAGGTGTTTACGCAGTAAACTTTCCACTTAGAGTTGACTCACGTTCTCACATACTGCACTATCCTCAGACTCCGCTGGTTAAGACGAAATCGATGGATATAATAGGCTACAATCTCAGACCGTCTGGACAGAACTGTGTTGTGGCCATTCTATCTTTCGAAGGATACAATATGGAAGACGCTTTGATTTTCAACAAAGCTTCCATAGAACGAGGCTTGGCTCGTTCCACTTTTTACCGAATCTATGAAGCAGAATGCCGACAATATCTAGGTGGGCTGCGAGACCGATTAATCATACCTGAACCTGATATCCGCGGTTATCGTGGTGAACAATATTACCGTTTTTTGGAGGCAGACGGTCTAGTTAGTCTAGAGGCCGAGGTTTCAGGCGGTGATGTCTTAATAGGTAGAATAAGCCCGCCTCGTTTCCTTGAAGAATACAAAGAGTTTGAAGTCAGAGGTCCTGCTATGAGAGATTCATCAATTGATATGAGGCCGTCTGAAGATGGAATCGTGGATGCAGTATATATAACTGAGACAAATGAAGGAAGCAAGCTTGTGAAAGTAAGAGTACGGAATGAACGTATACCTGAGCTAGGCGACAAATTTGCTTCTCGTCACGGTCAAAAAGGCGTAATAGGAATGATTGTGCCTCAAGAAGATATGCCCTTCTCTGTCAACGGTATGGTGCCTGACATAATAATTAATCCTCATGCGATACCTTCAAGAATGACTATCGGCCAATTCTTAGAATCAATGGCTGGAAAAATAGCTGCAGCTAGCGGAGAATTTGTTGATGGAACACCATTCATCAACAAAAAGGGAGACGATTTGAAACGCATGCTAGTTGATTTAGGCTTTAGTTTTACAGGTCGAGAAGTTTTGTATGACGGTATCACTGGTAGAAAGTATGTTGCTGACATATTCATGGGAGTCGTTTACTATCAAAAGCTACATCATATGGTTGCCGACAAGCTTCATGCCAGAGCAAGAGGCCAGGTTCAAATGTTAACGAGGCAGCCAACAGAGGGAAGGGCTAGAGGAGGCGGACTACGCTTCGGCGAAATGGAGCGAGATTGCCTAATTGGGCATGGTGCAGCTATGCTACTTCAAGACAGACTTCTCGAAGAATCTGATAAATATGTTCTCTATGTATGCGAAAACTGCGGTTACATCGCATATTATGATATAAGGCAACGCAAACATATATGCCAAGTTTGTGAAGAAAGGGGTAAAGTCTCACCTGTTATCATATCTTACGCGTTTAAGCTCCTTCTCCAAGAACTCATGAGCCTATGCATTTCGCCTCGACTTAAGTTAAAGGAGAGAGCATAATTGTCTGTAGAAGAAGCCTACCAAAAACTAATTGACCAAATAAGTTTCGGCATAATTTCACCGCAAGAGATACGTAAACTTTCAGTTGTGGAGATCCAAACTGCTGACACTTATGATGAGGACGGAGCCGTAATACCTTCAGGGCTTATGGACAGTCGGCTTGGCGTGCTCGAACCTGGTCAACGTTGCAGGACCTGCGGCAACACCGCTACTCGCTGTCCTGGACACTTTGGACATATTGAGTTAGCTGTTCCTATAATTCATGTTGAATTCACGAAAATAATTTACGATGTTCTTCAAGCAACCTGTAGAAACTGTGGGCGTCTGTTGCTATCTGAAAAAACAATGCAAGCGACAAGAACGAGAATTGAACGTATCAAAATCTTAAGGGGTTCTATACCTGATTCATTCTACAATAAGATTTTAGAAGAAGCGAAAAAGAATAAAACATGTTTCTTTTGTGGAGCAAAGCAATACAAGATAGAATTTGTTAAGCCCACTGTTTTCCATGAATATTTGGAAGAAGGCGCTCAAAGATTAACTGCAAGCATGATTCGTGAAAGATTCGAAAGAATACTCGATGAAGATCTTGAACTAATTGGTTTTGATCCCAAAAAAGCCCGCCCAGAATGGATGATTCTCCAAGTCTTACCGGTTCCTCCAGTGTATGTTAGACCTTCCATAACTCTTGAGTCAGGAATACGATCCGAAGACGATCTCACCCATAAATTAGTCGACATCATCAGGATAAATCAACGTCTGAAAGAGAATATAGAAGCGGGTGCGCCTACATTAATTATCCAAGACCTCTCAGAGCTCTTGGAATATCATGTTACCACATACTTCAATAACGAATCCTCTGGAATTCCGCCTGCAAGACATCGTTCTGGAAGGGCTCTCAAAACCTTGTCTCAACGTCTCAAAGGAAAAGAAGGACGGTTCCGAAGCAACCTTTCGGGTAAAAGAGTTGACTTTTCAGCTCGTACAGTGATCAGTCCAGATCCTAACATCGACATAAACGAGGTTGGAGTCCCCCAAAGTTTAGCTTTAAAGCTTTCCATACCTGAAAAAGTTACTCATTACAACATTGATAGGATGCGAGAGCTCGTTAAGAATGGACCTGAAAAGTATCCTGGAGCCTTATATATCTTAAGACCTGATGGTAAACGGATAAGATTAGAATTTGTTTTGGATAGGGAGAAGATTGCTGAAGCTTTGGAACCTGGCTTTATAGTTGAGCGGCATATTAGGGATGGTGACATTGTTGTTTTTAACAGGCAGCCTTCTCTCCATAGAATGTCAATTATGTCTCATTATGTTAAGGTTCTTCCTTACAAAACCTTCCGTTTACATCTTTGCGTTTGTCCACCTTACAACGCTGATTTTGACGGAGACGAAATGAATCTTCATGTTCCACAAAGCGAAGAAGCTCAGACAGAGGCTCGTCTACTTATGCAAGTTCAAGATCATATTCTTTCTCCGAGATTTGGAGGTCCGATAATCGGCTCGATAAGAGACTTCATAACATCTGCTTATTTACTTACCAGAAAATCCACTGTTCTAACAAAGAAAGAAGTTTGCGAACTATTGATTGCAGCTGAGTACGATGGAAATTTACCAGAGCCAGCGATAAAGGAGCCTACGCCGCTTTGGACTGGCAAACAAATATTTAGTCTTTTTCTCCCTAAAGGTTTAAATTATTCCTTGAAAGCGAGCATTTGCCAAAATTGCGTTGAATGTGCATGTGAAGAATGTACTCATGATGCTTTTGTTGTTATTAAAAACGGGGTTCTATTAAGCGGTGTAATTGACAAGAACTCTATAGGTGCGGAAAAGTCTGAAAGCCTTCTTCATAGGATAATAAAAGATTATGGAACCGAGGCCGCTAGAGCTTTCCTGAATAAAATAAACCGTCTTTTTACTCGTTTTATAAGCATGAGAGGTTTCACCTATTCTTTTGACGAACTTGATCTTTCATCAGACGCCAAACGGAAAATTAGGCAGATCATAAGTCGCGCAGAGAAGAAAGTTGATAATTTTACCAAATCTCTACGTGATGGAACTTTAGAGAGGCTTCCAGGCCAAAGCCTCCTAGATTCTTTTGAAATATATGTAATGAATGAGTTAGCCGAAGCCAGAGAGAAAGCTGGAGGAGTTGCGGACTCTGTTCTCGAGATGGACAATTCCGGCATAATAATGACCAGAAGCGGAGCTAGGGGGTCAATAATTAATATCGGTCAGATGACTGCGTGCCTCGGTCAACAATCTGTGCGGGGAAAGCGGATTGTGCGGGGATATCTTAATAGGGCTTTACCACACTTTAAAATAGATGATCCTTCTCCAAAGGCGAGAGGTTTCATCAATTCTTCATACAGAGACGGCTTGGATCCCATAGAATTCTTTTTCCATGCCATGGGTGGACGTGAGGGTCTTGTAGATACAGCTGTTCGAACACAACAAAGCGGATACATGCAACGGCGACTCATAAATGCCCTAGAACATTTACGGGTTGAGTATGATGGTACAGTTAGAAATTCTATGGGCGACATAATACAGTTTAAGTATGGCGAGGATGGTGTAGACCCGGCGAAGAGTGATCGTGGAAAAGCGGTGAATGTAAGTAGACTTGTTGATCAACTTAGGCTCATGGGCGAGGGTGGAGAAGCAGCATCAGAGAGATATATCGGAGAACAACTAAAACAAGTTCAAGATCAAGTTACGCCTCTTTTAGTAGAGGAACTTACAGCCAATCTTACTAAGGCAAAATTAAGCAAAAAAGGTGTGGAGTCAGCAGTAGGTTTGGTGACGGAAAACTACAAGCGGGCTTTAGTTGAGCCAGGAGAGGCCATTGGAATAGTCGCTGCGCAGTCAATAGGTGAACCTGGCACTCAAATGACTTTAAGGACATTTCACTATGCAGGCGTTAGAGAGCAGAACGTAACCCTAGGTTTGCCCCGTCTAATTGAAATAGTTGACGCTCGAAGAGAGCCTTCCACACCAATAATGACCATCTACTTGGAAAAGAAGCATGGTGGAAACAGGGAAAAAGCCACCGAAGTAGCCCGTCGTATTCTCCATACAACTCTTAAAGATATAGCCGAATCCTTATACATAGAACCAGAAACAAACAGTGTTGTAGTAAAAATGGATCAAAATAAAATGAAAGAGCGAGAAATCACAATGGATTATCTAAAAGATAACCTTAACATTGCGAATTGCGAGTTAAAATTCCAAGAAGACACAATTTTTATTGAACCTAAAAGGAAGATTGACCCAAAAAAACTCGTTGACAGAATATCCGCTAGCCATGTTATGGGAATACCAGGCATTAAAAGAGTTATGATCTTGGAGGAAGAAGGCGAATGGGTAATAAGAACAGATGGCTCCAATCTTTCTAAAGTTCTTGAAGTCCCCGGCATAGATCCCACTCGGATAACTACTAATAATATACATGAGATCGCAAAGACTTTAGGCATAGAAGCTGCAAGAAATGCTCTGATCAGAGAGGCTTCAAACGTCCTTGAGGAGCAGGGACTCGATGTGGATCTAAGACATATAATGCTTGTAGCTGATATCATGGTTGCAACTGGTAGTGTTAGACAAATTGGTAGACACGGGGTTAGTGGCACAAAAGCGAGCGTGCTTGCGAGGGCTGCATTTGAGATTACTGTTCCCAATATTGTGGAGGCAGCTGTCAAGGGGGAAATTGAGCCATTAAAAGGTGTAACCGAAAACGTTATAGTAGGTCAGGCTATACCCATTGGTACAGGACTTGTAGAAATCTATATGACTGCTTCGCCACCGAGCGCAAAGGAGGAAGGAGCAAATGGCCGATCTGGATAGGGCAATCTCTATGGCGGTAAAAACCGGAAAGGTCTTATTTGGAGCTAACACTGTACTAAATAGTGCAATGACGGGTAAAGCGAAACTCATAATCGTTGCATCTAATTGTCCGAAGGCTACTCGTGAAAACCTTGATTACTATTGTAAGCTATCGGGCATTTCTCTTCTTTCTTATCCCAAAACAAGTCTAGAGCTAGGGAGAATTTGTGGTAAACCGTTTTCTATATCGGTTTTGGCAATAAGGGATGCTGGCGATTCTGACATACTCACTATGGCGGAGGAAGAGAATGTCTAAGGGAATAAAAATAACCAATCGCGAGATGAGCCACATCGCCCTTTTTGAGAACATAACCGGAGCAACTGTTAGAGACTGCGTAATAGATGATGAGTCAAATCGAATAATTTTCGTGATAAAGGAAGGAGAGCTGGGAGCAGCTATAGGTAAGAGAGGGAAAAACATAGATGTGCTAGAAAAAATGACTGGGAAAAAACATGAAATAGTGGAATTCTCCGATGACCCAGTCCAGTTTATAAAGAATTCTCTGAAACCAGCAAGAGTCAAAGAGATACGTCTGACAGAAAGACCTGATGGTAAAACAATTGCTGTGGTATCTGTTGATCCTAAAGATAAAGGATTAGCCATAGGTAAAAACGGGAAGAATGCTGAAAGAATAAGAATGTTGGCGAAACGTTACTTCCAGATAAATAACGTCTCCATTATGTAATTTTTTAGAAAACATTTTCCGTTGTTTAGTCTTAGATATTGTTATCTTTTATGAGGCTAAATAGAAACGTTTATGAATAGATATTATGTATTTGCACTGATAGAAAATTACATAACCAGAAAAACATCTTTAATTGAGGATGAAAAATGGGCAAGTCTCCAAGAGGAGAATTCGCTGCGAGTAAATTGATCGAAAGAAGAAAAAAATTAAGATGGAGTTCGATAGATTATAAGCGGCGTATACTGAAACTGGATGTTAAATCAGATCCTTTGGAAGGGGCTCCTCTGGCACGTGCAATTGTCTTGGAGAAAGTCGGACGGGAAAGCAAGCAACCTAATAGCGCTATTAGGAAATGCGTTAGGGCGCAGCTTATTAAGAATGGGAAGGTTATTACGGCTTTTCTGCCTGGCGACGGGGCGCTAAACGTGGTAGATGAGCATGATGAAGTAATTGTTGAGGGAATTGGAGGCTCAAAAGGTAGGTCAATGGGGGACATACCTGGAGTCCGATGGCAAGTGGTAACAGTTAACGGCGTCTCACTTAAACAGTTGGTGCTCGGGAAAAAAGAAAAACCTGTTCGTTAAATATTGCTGTGGATATTTGGCTAATCATTTCCAAATATTTCTGTGAAAAGATTCTATTTGGATGCATGAAGCCGAATTTCAATTTATTTGATGTACAGAGATTGCGCATCTCAGAAAGTAAGGGTCATTGTTGAAATTTCTTCTGTTAGCTTTTCTTTTTCTTTTTCAGTTGAATATTCTATTGGAAAATGTTTTCTCAAGGGGAAAATAATCAAATGCAAAATTTTGTTCTCTGCATCATCCCATATTTCAATCATGTTCTTCTTCTGTTGAAGATGTGAATGACTTTTCACAATTTCATAGATCGCTTCGAAACCTATATTAGTTTTCGACAATAATATTCGATCTTCAAGTTTTAAAGCATAAACATCTAGTTTTTCTTCATTTACATAATTTCTTACAATCTGGTAAACTTGATTTACATCCGTATTAATATCGGCGATGGCGCCGTAGTCGCTGTCTGACTTTAGGAAACTCTTAATCAAAGTTTCAACAAGTTTCTTAACACTTTGATTTTGCTCTGGAAACTCGCCTTCGACCTCAATCTTTTTTAACGTAGAGTTTCGCTCTGTTCTCATTTAAAATTACCTGTTTCAGCATTAAAGAATGTTTTTTCTTAAATAAAAGATTAATGGGTAAAATTATGAATAAACATTTTTAGAACGATAAGAGGAACAAATCATGCTTTAGTTCCTTATGAATATTGCATAAACCATGAAGGATTCAATATTTTAGAGCCAGAATCGCCTTCTATTTCGACGGGAAAAATAGATGTTCAAAAGAAGTCGGATGTTCTCTCATCGAAATTGAACACGAGGAAAGAAGGGCGAATTCAACATAAACGTAATTAATTGGAGTTGATGGGATGCCTAAGATAGAAGGAAACGCGAACTCTTATGCACCCGTGTAACCCAAGCTATTAAAGAAGCAGTTATTCGAGAATCACAAGTAGAAGGGCTAACTTCCTCCGAGTGGTTGCGCAACCTTATTATGAGAGAATTAAAAGAGAGAAGCGCTTCCAAAAGTTTACATTTTCCCTCAATTGGAAAAATAAATGCTTTGAACCAAACAATTTGACCATCACAAAATTTTTTTATCTAATCTTTTTTTTCTTTGTAACTAAACTGAAACAATAAATGGAATAAAGATTATCTTTATATCTAGTTATTAAGGAGGCTCAATGAAAAATGACTGGTTCTGAGACTTTGACGCCTTATCTTAAAGAAGAAGATGCAGAGCAGCCTACGATTATAATCGATAGTAGAGAGGCAAGCTCGTCTCCTAAGATCCTTAAAGGATTAAAGGAACTTGGAGCCATAATAAAAGTTGAAGCCCTTGAAAAGGGTGATTACGTAGTTTCCGATCAATGTGCCTTCGAAAGAAAGACCGTGCAAGACTTCGTTTATACGCTTACTCGCCGATACCTTTTTGAACAGGTTTTCCTTTTGAAGGATGCTTATCCGAAACCATTCATTTTAATCGAAGGATATTTTCCGATAATTTATAAGTTCAGCAAGATAAATCCCTCCGCTGTCTGGGGCGCCATGTTCGCGCTGGCTAAACAGGGCATAAACATGATACAGACAACCAACTACAAGGAAACAGTTGATGTATTATACACATCTGCTAAACAGGAACAAATTGTTGAAAAACGAGCTTTAATTGTTCACCCCGTGAAGAAAAATGAAACTTTGGCTGACGCACAGATATTCTTTTTGGCTAGCCTTCCAAACATCGGTAGAGAGAAAGCCACAAGCCTCCTAAAAACTTACGGAACTCCCTTCAATGCGTTAGTTAACGTAGACCGCTGGCCAAAAGATGCATATGGTTTAGGACCAAAAATCACAGCGAAAGTAAAAGAAGTTTTACATACTTCTTACTCAACCGAATAGAGATAAAAAGTTCCCCTCCCATTTAGCCTTTAACCACCGCTATTGGGATGAGTCTTGCAACCTTTGTTGCGATTCCGACGGCATGGCTGACTTCTGCTATTCGGTCAACATCTTTATAGGCTGGATCTGCTTCCTCTGCTAAAACTGTGGCACTTTCGGCTCTGACAACTATTCCCCGGCTCTCTAGCTCTCTCTTGATTTCGCCACCCTTAAAACGTCTTGTCGCAGCAGCCCTACTTAGCATTCTACCAGCTCCATGAGCAGTTGAACCAAAGGTGAGTTTCATCGCCTTATTTGTTCCAACAAGTAA
>JAWBOR010000015.1:0-24965 GCA_038826015.1 Bathyarchaeia archaeon | reverse complement strand
CGAAAATGAGGAAACTGTTTCGGAAACATCCAAAACTACACAGATTCAGCGCCAAACTGTGGCAATCGGATGCATTCGTATGCTGAAGCTGACGCCACCCCGATTTTGTCGTTACAAGTGTTTTGCGGGAAGAATCTCTGCTGCCTCAATCAATGCCAAAAACTTCATGGGAACCCACATCTTCTTTAACAAGTGTTTCTTATTGAACTAGCTTACCCTTTTTCTGTAAGTAGTTAAATATTTCAAAGTTATTTCTAGGGTCTTCGCCTTTAAAGAAGTCTAGGGACGGGTAGCCTTTTTCAATTTTTATGGTGTCTTCTTGAATCTTCGATGTGTCTATCACAATTCCTGAATAGCTTAAAGAGGAAATCGATGTCCAAAATGATCCTGCATAAATCTCTTTGCTATCTATTTTTATCACGAAGGGACTGCCAGTCACAGGCACCTTTAATGCTTTAATTTTCTCAACTCCTTCGGCGGTAAGTTTGATTTCATGAGAAGTCTTATTGTACGAAACAATGTCCTCCTCTGATGTCACAAGTTCATTGCTTTCCGAAAGGTATATTCCGAACCCTCTTTGTTGCTGCGGACTGAGAAAAAGCCATGCGGCGATTGTAATTCCAACAAGCAAAAAGAGGATAACGGCCAAAATTAATTTTTTGCCAAGTCTCATATTCTCGCCAAGAATTATAACATCTATGGCTTTTAAGTATTTCTTCAATTTTCAACGTCTACTTCTGTTACGAAGCCTTGCTCTAATATTCCGGATCCGTTCCAGCCTTTTCCAGAATGGTGTTTGCCAGGCTTATACCTTTTATTTGTCCACTTGACTGATCGATATTCACTCTGTCATAAGATGCCTTATAGCCATAAAAACTTGACCTGACAGAGGCTCACGGAGATCTTTATAGATATTGAATTTGCACTGCATATGCTAATATATAAAAAAATAAAAAAGCGCAATATCTCTTTAGATAAACCGTAAAGAGTATCTGCGGAGGTTGTTGATTTGGTTCCTAAAGTCTTTTTAACCGAGCCCATACCACACTACGAAATTCTTGTCGATCTTCTACGTGAATACGCTGAGACAAAAGTGTCAGATATCTTCCCAAAAATTGTGCCACCAGAAAGTTTGAAGGGTTGCATAGCCGTTGTAGTTGGGGACTCAATTATTGATGCGGAGTCACTTAAATATGCCGATGAGCTGAAGCTGGTGCAGAAATTTGGAGCGGGGATAAATACTATAGACATAAAAGCCTGCGACAGCCGCGGAATATACGTGTGCAATATTCCAGGCGTAAACGCTTTAGATGTCGCCGAATATGTGATTGGCGCAATGATATCCAGCCTGAGAGGTTTTCTTAGGATGGATGAGGCTGCTAGAAGGGCCGCATGGGATGAAAGACCCGCCCTTATTGGCGAAAGACTCAGCAACAAGACCGTTGGAATAATAGGTTTGGGAAGAATAGGCTGCGAAGTTACCCGCCTTCTAAAACCATTTAAAGGGATTAAAATATTAGCTTATGACCCTTACGTTGCACCTAGTCTAGCTGAAAGTCTCGGCGTCAAGATGGTTGATCTAAAAACCTTATTGGAGGAGTCGGACATAGTCACGATACATGTGCCGCTTTCTGAGGAGACAAAGGGGTTAATCTGTGAGAGGGAGCTTAACTATATGAAAACGTCAGCTGTCCTCATAAATACGGCACGGGGCCAAATTGTCGAAGAAAAAGCTTTGTATCAAGCCTTGAAGAATGGAAGAATAAAATACGCCGTCATCGACGTATGGGCTGAGGAGCCTCTTAAACCAGGTAACCCCATCTTCGAATTAAGAAATGTTCAACTTTCCATACACACGGCAAGCTGGACTCATCAATTCTTTGAGGAAGCTATGAAGCTCTGTGCCGAGAACGTTATTCGCGTTGTTAAAGGAGAGAAACCACTCAACATCGTATCCGCAAGCATATAAGACGATTTAAAAAGTTCTATTCAATAGCTCCTCGCTCATAAACCCTGTTTCTTTTTGACTTGATGCGTCGATAGTTAATCTTCATTGTCTTCTTGTATGCTCGAGATGATACGTTTTACTTTTGAATTAGAATCGGTGAGGAACAGTTATACTTTACTTCGATATGAATATAAATAGGGCAATCGAAGTCTGAGGCTGTTTAATTGAGAGTTGGGTTTCACGTCTCTATTTCTGGCTCCATTGATCAAGCAGTTGATAGAGCCATCGCCTTGGGATGTAATACCTTTCAGATTTTTACAAGGAATCCAAGAGGCTGGAGATCTAAGCCACTCACTCTTGGAGAGGTTAAGGCTTTCGTTGAAAAAATGAACAGTTACGATGTGAAACCTGTTTTCAGCCATATGCCTTATCTTTCTAATTTGGCGTCGCCCCGAGACGATGTATATGCGAAGTCTGTTGAAACTTTGGCATCTGAAATGGAAAGATGCAGAAGACTTGAGATTCTTTTTCTCGTTACTCATCTTGGTAGTCATCTTGGAGCTGGTAAACAAACAGGCTTCGAGCGAATTGTCAACGCCATCAACCAGGCCTTCTCAATCGCAGGTGAAGGCATAACGCTTTTACTGGAGAATACTGCTGGAACCCAGAATAGCATGGGTAATTCTTTTGAAGATATTTACTATATAATAGAAAATTCAGCTTATTCTAAGAGTATTGGAATTTGTTTCGACACTTGTCATGCCTTTGCTTCAGGCTACGATTTCAGAACTAAAAAAGCTATAGAAGAACTTGTCTTTAAAATTGACAGAATAATCGGGTTCGAAAGACTTATGCTTGTCCATCTGAACGATTCTGTTGGCGATTTAAACTATCACATAGACCGACATGAACACATTGGAATGGGCAAAATTGGAGAAGAAGGGTTCAGAAATTTTCTGAAAAGCCGTTTTGGGCAATTACCGCTTATACTTGAGACTCCTAAAGATCTGCGGAGAAGCGACTTTGAAAACCTTGTAAAAGCAAAAGAGCTAGCTGGCGAACGCGTGAATAATATGTTTTCTTGACTTATAAAATCAGTCAATAAGAAGAAAATGTCTGCGAAGACTACGTGAAAGTTTCGGCTGAAGAAGTTTTTCATCTCATTTGTCAAACTGAAGTTTTCGGTTGTCTTTAAAACTCTTTTCATCCATAGCATCGTAGATTAGATGTCTCTTTTTTGTCCGTATTGGCTGGAACGCGTCATGTTTTTTCTCCATTTTTCAAGGAAAAGGTGGTCAACATCTATCTTCATGCCTTGGGTCTTTTCTACAAGCCCGATGAAGTCCAGAATGTAGAAGATTGCATCGATTAACTCCTCGTTTACTGTGTCCCAGTTTTCGCCTTTCTTATAGGCGTCAGCAGCCTCACCGAGCTCAACAAAAGCCCATAAAAGCTTCTGGGTTAAAGCTGATTCATCATTGGGGAAGCCTTTTGCCGCTACAAGTTGTCTAACAAGTTCTTTAGCCTCGTTGAAAGTGCATCTTTCCATTTTTATGTTCCTCCAAAGCCTTAGATAATTAATAATTGAAAGCACTGTTCAACATATTAAGATAGTCACTAGACTCTTCTGATTTGTGTAACATTCGTTTTTTCTTTTTGTGTAACAATTGCATAAGAAAGATGTCTCAGTTAACAATCACTGTTAACACAGAAAACGAGTTGGCAATCAAAACAGGTAAAAATTCATCTAAAGTTTTCTAATAAACGGTTCTGTTAAGTTTGTTGTGATTGCCCTGAAGAAATAGCTAAACATATAAAATAAGGACATGCTTGTTACTTGTGGGTCAAAAGGCTTAGCTTCATCACAACCATCCCAAAGTTTTCTAATAAACTTCTAGAATTTTGTTAATTGAAGACAATGCACCCAGAAAATTCACGCAATGAGAGGAAACAAAAAATGAGTTTCAACAGCGACTATTTCTTATATGGTATTAAGCATAATATGCAGAGGTTTTTATCACCTATGTTTTTGAAACAGTGTTCAGAGTTAGGTGGAACGAAAACCGCGTATCCTGCGGTTACCTCTTTTTCAACACCATCACAAACCGCTAGACCCTTTCCTTCTAACACAAAGATTTCATGTTCCCAATCATGCGAATGGTTAGGGGTTTGTCCCTTGGGTTCAATCTCGATGTAACGCATAGCGAAGTTTTTTGCTCCATCTTCCTTTTTGATAAGCCACCTTATGAAGGCGCCTTCCGCTCCGCTTTCTTCAACTTTTTCACTGGCGACTTCAGCATAGTGAACTGCTTTGAACATTGAATTTTTAGCCTCAGACCTTTTTATGAGGGATCATAATACTTATTTGTCTTAAAAGTTTTTACCATATGGTGTAGCCGCCGTCCACCACCAAATCGTGTCCAGTTATATAGCTTGCTGCTTCAGAAGCCAAAAATAAGACAGCGCCAACAATATCTATGGGTTTAGCCAACCTTCCCATCGGTATCAGAGAACGCCAAGTATCCTCATATTCAGGCTGAGTTTTTAAGAGGTTTTCAACAAGCGGCGTCAAAGTGTATCCTGGACTGACACTGTTGACGTTTATGTTATGCTTAGACCATTCAGCAGCCAAGGACATAGTCAACATAACAACTCCGGCTTTAGAAACATTATAGTGAGTTTGAGGCTGAGGCCGATTCACGATTCTGCCAGACATAGATGCTATGTTTATGATTTTGCCGTGCTTTCTCTTTATCATGTGGCGTCCAACAGCTTGACACATAAGAAAGACACCCTTCAAGTTTACATCCATCAGCCTATCCCACTCTTTCTCGCTCATGTCTTCAGCGGCAACCCATTGTGAAAACCCGTGGCAGTTTACTAAAATGTCTACTTGACCGAAATAGCTGATAACTTTGTCAACAGCGTCTTCAACTTGCTCAGGGTTGGCTACATCTACTTGAACAGCTAGAATCTTTACGGGAAATTTTTCTTCCAGTTCTTTCTTGATTTTCTTTGCGCCTTCAGCATTAGAGTCTAATAGCGCAATGTCGACGCCGAACTCTGCGAAGCCATAGGCTATGGCGCTTCCAATGCCGCCTCCTCCGCCTGTTATAATGGCTTTTTCGCCTTTTAACACGAACATTTCTTTAACAGATTTTAAAGCATCAGACTCCATACAAATCGCCAAAGTATCCCTAAGAAGTTTAAGCGTTTAAAATTTATGGGACATATCTTGTCTAGAGGAAATTTAAAATAACAGAACACGCAATTACTGGGGGACGGTGATGACGGATGAAAGCTTGTGTTGAAGCTGTGGCGCCTGCTACTTCAGCGAATCTCGGAGCCGGATTCGACGTCTTCGGCGTTGCTTTAGACGTATTATTCGACTCCGTCTACGTTGAATTAATCGAAGAAAAGAAGATAGAAATAACGGTTGAAGGAAAAGGCGCCAATACAATTCCAACAGAGCCCGACAGAAACACAGCGGGGATAGTTGCACAAGAACTTCTAAAAACCTCAGAGAAAAAATACGGCCTCAAAATGAAAGTCAAAAAAGGAATAAGACCTGGAAGCGGCTTAGGAAGCAGCGCAGCCAGTGCAGCAGCCACAGCTGTCGCAGTGAATGAACTTTTACAGCTTGGATTACCTAAGAAAGAATTGATTAATTATGCTGCGCTTGGCGAGAAAGCCTCGGCAGGGGTCCCGCACGCAGATAATGTTTCAGCCGCAATTTTAGGAAATTTCACCGTAATTGTTTCACGTGAACCTTTAGAAGTTGTAAGTCTTCCTCTGCCAGAAAATGTCGAGTTTGCGATTGCTTTTCCATATTTTGCCTGCGATACAAGTTTAGCAAGGTCAGTTCTGCCTAAAAAAATTAACCTTTCAGACATGGTTCACAATGTTGGTTGCGCTGCCTCTTTCATCGCAGGCATAACGTTAAACGATGTGGATTTGATGGGCAAAGGCATGGAAGACGTAGTAATCGAGCCTGCGAGAGCCTCTCTGATTCCCGGTCTATACCACGTTAAGGAAAAAGCCGTAGAAACCGGCGCATCAGGCGTTGCCATAAGCGGAGCAGGACCATCTGTACTGGCGCTTATTAACACGAAGAAAACCGAAACGAAAAAAGTCGCAATGGCCATGTGTGAAGCCTTTAGAAAATATGGGGTTGAAAGTGAACCTTTATGCGCCAAGCCGGGAGCTGGAGCCAAAGTAGTCTACAATAGGCAATAATTTTTTTTATGAATTTTCATTTCAATCTATGTGATGGCGCTGAAGCGAAAAAGGGAATCATGATGTTTTTCGCGTGTTTACGAACCCGTAGGGAAAAACAATAATTCTCGTCTCCAGCTTCGAAAGAGAATCTCTCATGACGACAAATCGTCGTGATTTCACATCTCTGACAATTCCAATCCATATCGTCCGCAACAAGGTTTTTCAAGTGTTAACCTCAACAAGTCCACACCATGTGTTAATAGATGCGACCAAATCACCTTTAATTCCGAAATAAAGGGTCTTAAATCGTCCGCTGAGAAGATCGCGTGGGTTCTCTCTCCAACTAAAATTGACTGAAGCCATTCTTTTAGGGTGAGTTCTTTCCTCCTTCGTTTCTTCATCATTGATAAGAAATCAATCGTAAAATGTATCCAACTTACGTCCTGTTTGAAACCGCAAGCATCATGTTTGAAACATATTTTTTCTCCCATCAGATCTTTGTACAAGATATAAGGAAGATTTATCCCGCAAGCGGTTGCAAGGTAATTTTGCGTGTGCGATCTTCCATTGATCTCTATGAGAACAAATCTCCCTGTTCTCGGGTCTCTTTTAAATTCTATAGATGCGATCCCATAGAAATGCATTTTTTCTAGTATTTCTAATCCAATATCAACGATTCTGGGTTCCCAAACGCTTTTAACGAATGAACCAATTCCAAAATGAGGGGATACTGCCTTATTTTCCTCATAGTAAAGACGGCTAATGGTTCGGATCTCTTGTTAAGGCATGCATCGAAGATGTATATTTGATCATCGCCGCCCGGAATCTCTTCCTGTATTAGCATTCTATGTCCTTGATGAAAGAGATTATTGCATATTTCAAGAAGGTTCTTTCGGGAGCTAGCTTTAACAAGTTTAATGCTGAACTTCTTGCGAAAAATATGAGAGAACACAGGTTTTATCAGACATGGATAGCTTATAATGCGTGAGATTCTGTCTACATCTTTTAAATCATGAGGCATATGAGTTTCTGGGATCGGTATTTTCAACGAACGCAAAGTTGTAAGTCTCGTTTTTATTGACAATCTTTTCTGTACAATTCCGATCTGGAACTGTGGCTTCGAAATAATCCCGCAAAACATGTTTATTCTTCGAGATAATAGTCAATCCTTCATCGGTAGAAGGCATAAGTTAAGGTGAATATCCGGTTCTTTCCTTTCGTTTGACGAGTGCCTTTCCGAGTCTGATCAAAAATTTTAGGTATTCATCTGGCTTATCTTATGAAGGCGAAATTATTGTTTTGCAATACTTTGAAGAGTACCAGCCTTTAGAAGACAACCTTAACACGTTAACTCCTTGTTGTCCTAGGCTTCTGGCAGTACCTAACCAATTGGATAAACCGCTGTCGCCAGCTTCAATGAACACGTCGGGTCCATGTGTGCTCCTCATTATTGTATCACCATCGCTCTAAATTTTAAGCCTCATCTGGGAGATCCTTTTCAGTATTAATTAATCTTTGAATTTGGTTTTTCTTTTTTCCAATAATATTTTGTGTAGTTTCTCTATTTTTTTATTGTCGATGTAACCTCTATGTGGTCGAAAGCCCCCTGAAAAACCTTTGGGAATATGCAGCAGTTCATGAATCACTGTTTTTTCTTTTTCTTCAAGGCTGAGTCGGTCATACTGTTCAGAGATGACTTCAATGATGTATGCTGATGGATGTCTCAAGGCTTCTTGCCATATTTTTCCAAGTCCATGAATGCGGGCGATGACGCGTTTTGATTCTGAACCCTTGCTTCGATAATAGTATATGTATTGAGGCACGATGTGAAACAGGTCTAAGCTTTCAATGATTTCTTCAGCCAACTTTTTAACATCAGGAGCTTCCTCATACGCCAAAGACAAAACAGCCAACTCCTTCAATGAATTTCTTTATATTGCGTCAATAGAAAATATTTGTGTTGGTGATTTTATGGAAATGGAAGGTTGGCGTGCTATTGTTGAGGCTATTAAAGCAGAGGAAGTTGAGCTAGTCTTTGGGCTTCCCACCTCTAGAAGTCTTTACAGCTTCATCGCTGATGTTCCTGAGGTGAGACCAATACTTGTAAGACATGAGTGCTCTGGAGCATTTATGGCGATGGCCTATGCTAGACTCTCAGGCAAACCTGGTGTGTGTTATGGCAGCCCGGGTCCAGGAGTCGTCAATTTGGTGCCAGGAATAAATGAAGCCTATTACACATGTACACCTGTGGTTGCTTTAGGGGCGGCTTCAAGTATAAAGCTGGAGGGAATGGGTGAATGGCATGATTGCAGTGAGTTGCAGGCTGGACAGATATCGATGTTTAAGCCCATAACGAAATGGAGTGTTCGTATTTCCCATTCTGAGAGGCTTCCTTGGGCAATGAGAAGAGCTTTTTCGATTGCAGCTAATGGAAAACCAGGACCGGTATTTGTTGAAATACCCTCGGATGTAGGTTTAGCAAAAGTTGAAATGCCATCTTATACGCGTGCTATATACCCTCTAAGGTTTACTGGAGATCATGAGAAGGTTAAAGCAGCGGCAGATCTAATAGTGAAATCAGAACGACCAGTGATTGTTGCTGGAGGCGGAGTTGTTCTTTCAGGAGCTTTCCAAGAACTAATAGAATTTGCCGAGTTGTTGGCCATACCGGTTCTTACAACGGCTTCTGGAAGAGGCTCTATACCAGAAGATCATCCGTTGGCGCTTGGACTTGTGGGCTTGTACAGAACAAAGGTTGGAAAGATGATTTATCAGCGTTCAGATTTGCTGATAACAATTGGTTCTCGAAATGAGACAGAATCTTCAGGAAACTGGATGTACTTTCCAGAGAATGCTAGGTACATTCAAATTGATATTGATCCATTCGAGATTGGGCGGAATTGGGTTCCAGACGTGGCCATTGTAGGGGATGCGAAACTAGTTTTAAGAGATTTGATTAGCGCTACTTCAGCGAAAATAAAAATTAAAAATTTTGAGTCTATGCCAAGGGTTAAAGAACTTGTAAGGGCTAAGAATGAGTTTGAGGCCGAGGTAGAAGCCGAATGTAGAACTGATGCTATTCCTATTAAAACAAAACGAATAGTAAGGGAGTTGAACAAAGTGTTTGGAAAAGACACGATCTTGGTCAATGAAAATGGTTGCCAAGATCTTTGGTCCTATTATTGCCCGTACTATAAGGTTCTAAATATAGGAGATTGTATTCCAATGGATCATCAAACCTGTATGGGATTTGGGGTAGCTGCTGCTATTGGAGCAAAACTAACAAAACCCGAGAAAAAAGTAGTCTGTACAACGGGAGATGGCGCTTTTCAAATGTTTATGAAGGAAATGCCGACTGCTGTCCAATATAGCGCTCCTGTTACATGGGTTGTTCTCAATAATTTCAGCCTTGGCTGGGTCAAATACATTCAAAGGGCCTTAAACGAGAAGTACTGTTGCGTAGATTTCGAGTCTCAACCAAATTTCGTCAAATTAGCAGAAGCAAATGCATGTTATGGAGAAAGAGTAGAAAAGCCGGCAGAGATAGAGGTAGCGTTGAAGAATGCCTTGAAGAAAAACAAAGAAGGAATCCCAGCAGTTTTAGATTGCATAATTGATCCTTGGGATGTTGCAGAAGCCTTTAAGGAATTTCATCGCGAAGTCTTGAATATACCAGTTAAATAACTCTTAGCTCCATCTTGAATGTCGGAGCAGGATTAGAACTCGCGTCGTAGTGTAAATATCGCCACCGCCCCCCGCAAAATCACTTCTTTTTTCGTTTTTTCTTGTTTTGGGACGATCGTTTATAAATACGTGACTCTTAAAAGTGTGAGGACAGATTCGAACCCGCGACCTCTAGACAGTTAGTCACTTAAAATGCAAATTGCTATAAAGAATTTGCTCTAATATAAGTCTTTGGAGGTTTACTTTGACAAAAGTAGTGGCTATAAACGGAAGCGTCCGCATGGAAAAGAGTGATACAGCAATGCTCATGGAGCCGTTTCTTGAAGGCATGAAGGATGCGGGTGCTTCTGTCGAGTTGTTCTATGTAAAACGCTTAAACATTAAGCCTTGCATCGGAGATTTTCATTGCTGGTACACAAAACCAGGCGAGTGCATCATTCCTGACGATATGCAAATACTCTATCCCAAGCTACGCAGCGCAGACATTCTCGTGGTGACCACACCGGTCTATATTCCCCTTCCAGGAGAGATGCAGAACTTTATCAACAGACTTTGTCCTCTTGTAGAGCCCATCTTAAAAAAACGCGGAGGTCGCACCCGTGCAAGATTCCACGAGGATGTTAAGATAAGAAAGGTTGTGCTGGTATCAGCATCTGGTTGGTGAGAATTAGGCAACTTTGGAACTGTGCTTCGCATCATTGAAGAGCTTGCAAAGGATGTGGACATCGAATTTGCAGGTGCTATTCTCCGACCGCATGCTTTTCTCATGGAAGAAAACAAGGAGAAAGCCAAGATTATCATAGAAGCATCGAAACAAGCTGGTGTTCAACTAATAAAAGACGGAAAAATAACCGATGACATCCTTGAAACAATCAGTCGACCACTCATATCTGAAGATGAACTTAGGCGAAGATACAACGAATCATACATGAAAGTAAAACGCGGACAAACGCCCCAGCTAAAATAGGGAATCCCATGGATAGAATGTGGTGCCGGGGGCGGGAATCTCGCTCTTGGAGTTTCGAACCCGCGACCTCTGGGCATCTGACCCTATGCTCTCCAGATTATGAGTCTGGCGCCCAAACCAGGCTAGGCTACCCCGGCTACTTTTTTGACTACTACGATACACTTTTCATCTGCGCTTCCTAAAAAACATTAGCTCATCTTTCACGCACACATATTCAAAGCTGCTTCGAGTAAAGATTTGATTTCTTCAGGCTTGCTTGCCACTTTTACTGTGAACTCGTCAACCAGACACTTGGGTTACTTTGACATGGAATTCTTAGTTTTGGGTTTGGAAGAGCGCATGTTCCTCATCTATGTAGATTTCAGTATTTTCAATCTTTTTATGTCCGCTAATTTATCTCAGCCTTATTATCTTGTTCCTATTCTACGCTTCGTTGTCTCTCTTTGGTCCCTCCGCACATGCATACACTAAATTTCTCAGCATTTATCTTCTCTTCCTGTTTGGCCATTATATATGCATCTGCTTTATTGGCTGGCTATTCATGTTTGTTGATGTTTCTCCATTGTTCCTTTTCGAGAATAGGCTTTGAGGAGCGGTGGGTTTTCCTCAAACTTTTGGTTTTCAGTTTGTATTTATAAAGGGTCTGTGATTCGACATTTCTGGGTTGAGTAGAGAGTAGTGAAAGTGAAAAACTTAGGGGTTCACAGAACGATAGGAAGGTATCGCTTGCACTGATGCATAAATCAATAATAGAAGATATATTAAACATAGAAGCATAATTAGGAGGTGAAAAGTTTGCCACAGAAGATGCATTCTACCGCAAAGCTCGTCAGAGACTTAAGAATAGTGGTAGACGATGGTAGAGCCCATAGTTTATGTCTCGACCTTCCACCAGAACTTGGAACTAACATGGGACCAACGGCTCTTGAACTCGGTGTTATGAGTTTTTCCGGCTGTGTAGCAACAATCTTTGCTCTAACAGCAAAGAAGATGCGTGTTCCCTTGAAAGATCTGGAGGTCAAACTTGAAGCAACAAAATCAGAAGATGTTGGAACTGTAACCGAGGCAAGTTTCGAAATTGTAGTTAAGGCAGAGGCTACGGAAGACAGAATTCGAAGAATCCTCCGATTAACATTGGAAAACTGTCCGGTTGGAAAACTCTTTGAAAAAGCGGGGGTTAAAACAAACTACAACTTGAGAATAGAAAAGGAATAGTTGCATGCGTCAACATCAAGGACTATCAACACATCGATAACACGTTGGCTTTGAAAGAACTTAGAAAAAATGGAGAATGTGTTAATGCTTTCTATGATTTTACGAGTTTCATTGGTTTTACGCAGCAGACCAGTGTTCCTTTTCCCGTCTTAAGGACTTTAATTTTGTTGCAGCAGATTTCCAAAGATAGATCTCTCCGCCTTTTGTCATGTTTTAACCTCTCACCTTTTTCTTTGGAATCATCTTGAAAACCAAACATATGAAGCGGATGCACATTTTTTATACAAGGGATCGCTGAAGGAGACAAAGTGCGGGTTCGATTCACTTTTACGGAGACATACACAGGCGGATATCAAGAATATTTGCCTTCGGTTGGCAAGATTGCTTTGGCCCCTACTGGCAAGAAGATTACAATGTCGCTGGTTGACATCTTCCGCATAGTTGACTGTATGGTTGTAGATTGCATGGGAAGGCGGTGACTTCTCTGATTTCCTCAAACAAATCCGTAACAGAATTCACAGAAAAAGCAAAGAAACCTTTTCCCAGAAGAGGTAAAGCAACTACTTAATTTTGGGGAAAAAGGACAACTGATCTCAGAATCGTAATATCTAGAAACATCGCCGTTGGCGGGTTTAATCATAAACCCACCATCATCAAACTGACGAATCTTTTTTATGCTTATTATTGTCTTTTGTGAGCCAGTCTGCTAGCTTAATCTTGTTCGTGTTGTAATATTTTTCTGCCGAGACAATTCCCCTTTCCGCCAATCTCAGCAATATTCTGTGGGTTTTAACTCTTGAGAGTCCGGTCTTCCAGCGGATATCCTTCTGCAGCATTGTTCCACCTTCTGTGACCAAAGTCTCGATTACTTTTCGCTCTTCCTCGTTCGAGACTCGCAATACTGCGTCAAGAGCTGTCTCGCTCCTCTCAACTGCAGGAGCCTTATGATAAGAATCTAATGGTGGCTTCTTCTCGCTGATATCCGGAAAAACCCACGAGTAAGCCAAAAATATTACCAAGGCAACTGCGAATACGATAATCAGAACAATCCAAACATAACGTGGAACACCGCTCAATCCCCCATAACCACGTCCTCTTCCACCGAAGCCTCCGCTCCCTAGTCCAAAAAGAACAGCAACGAGAACCAATGCAGCGAGCAGTACCCCCGCAACAGCAAGAAAGACACTGGACCTCATGTTTCGTTCAGAAATTACTAAATCCATTGTTGCCTTATAAGATGTTTCATATTCTGAAACATTTTGTTACAGCGAACATCTATACCAAGCCCGCGCCGTCATTTTCTGTAGGAAAAGATGGAGGTGAAAAAGAATGAATAGCAAAATGAAGATGCTGGTCGTGGTGATCGCCGCTTTAGGAATCATATCACTCGCTTTAGTGGCTAGTCCGGCAATGGCATCTGCCAACGGAACCGTTTACGGTGACAAGGATCAGAGGAGACTCAGAACGAGAGATCAAATATGCAACTGTGACATGCTGCAGACACAAGAAAGAATTAGACCGAGAACCCGAGACCAAGATGGCACTTGCTTCAACGATTGCGAATGTGCTCAGAATATGGAGGCCGCTCAAGTTTCAGCTCAATTCGGCAATTGTTCAGGTAATATGGAACAGCACAGAAATCAATACCGAAACCAAATCACACAGACAAGGGGTAATCAATGAGCGCCCGGCGGCTCACGCATTTCGAGTTCCCTTTTTTCTGAACATCTCGTCAGACAATCATTATTTTGTGAGATTTTTTGCCTTTCGAAATGTAGACGCCGTATTTTTCATGTTTTAGAGCCTATTAGAAGGCCAGTAATGGTTCCAATCAAGCTTGTGATTCGAGCTAATATTTCAGCGCTCTACGAGCCTAAGACTATCCGATGCACTGTTTAGAGAGAAGTGAAGGCTGCTATTATAATTTTCTGAAAACAAGATACTATTAAAATCTCATAGCCAGAAAGAATTGCGAATTCTTGGAATAGGTGGGGCAAACCAAGAAGGTAAACCCTTCAACCAATTAATTGAGCTTTACCAGACACACCTACTTAATGTCTTCAAGCGTCCTCCAAGCATTGGTGCAAATGCGACGTGATGATGAAGGCAATGGGATGTCTCTCAAAGCGACTCTTAAAGGAAGGAAAACAGTTTTTTCTGAGCTCTCTGCGAAAGTACCGAGGTGGCAACATACCCTAAGCGCATGTCTAAGGTTTGAAAAAGAATACTTGATACATCAAACTTAGTTTGAACATCTTCTTATCTAAGAATTAAGTGATATCGATGTTTTTATATAGATGAAAACAAAACTTCTGATGGATATAAATGTCAAAGACAAATTTGACCCTCTTAAAAGGAGCAAACATCATAACTTATGTTTTAACTGTTCTGGTCAACGGATTGGCAGGCACCACCACAATTCTCGGCGGAAAGACAACAGCAGAGGTGTCTGATGCGAATCCAACCTTCATAACCCCCGCGGGCTACGTCTTTTCTATCTGGGGAATCATATACATCTTGCTGGGAATTTTCGTAGTCTTTCAAGCTTTGCCCAGTCAAGGAGAAAAAGAATACCATAATAGAATCGGTTGGCTTTTTATTTTAAGCAGTCTGTTAAATATTGTTTGGCTTTTTCTTTGGCAGTCTGAATATCTCTTTTTATCGGTTGTCGTCATGTTCTTGTTTCTTGCAACTTTGATTATGATTTACCTACGCCTTAACATCGGCAAATCAGCAGTTCCTTTAAGCGAAAAACTTGCAGTTCACACACCTTTCAGTGTCTACTTGGGTTGGATAACTATAGCCTTCATTGCAAACGTGGCGGTTACCCTAGTTTCGGTGGGATGGGATGGTTTTGGAATAAGCCAAGAAATATGGGCTGTTCTAATTATAATTATCGCCTTGCTGATAACTCTAATCGTCATAGCTCTACGAAAAGACATGATCTACGGACTAGTAATCATTTGGGCTTTGTTAGGAATTGCAATGAAGCAAAGTAAGAATCAAAACATTGTTGCAACAACTGAGATAAGCGCTGTTATTATAGTAGTCGCGTTGAT
Organism: Bathyarchaeia archaeon; assembly: GCA_038826015.1. Taxonomy (GTDB): domain Archaea; phylum Thermoproteota; class Bathyarchaeia; order Bathyarchaeales; family DTEX01; genus JAWBOR01. Next base: position 9,874 of record JAWBOR010000015.1, on the reverse strand, counting down.
CTTGGCAGTTCTGACTTCAAGATTGAAAAAATAGAGCCCCGTCTGCTAAGAATCAATTGTGATCTAACCCAATCCGACCACACGAAACAATCTCTCACACGCTAAAAAAGAAAGAGTTTGCGGGGAAAAATCTCTGTTCTGAGTGAAAATAGGCTATCCCGGCTCTTTTTCATGGATTTTCTCTCGATTTTAAGCACTTGTCGCAGTATGCGTATACGTCCATGCGTTGACCAATTGGCTTGAAACCGAGTTCTTTGATTATCTGATTCCACATTCTTTTAATGTTTTCTGCTTTGTAATCTTGAATTTTTCCACATTTCGGGCACATAATATTGATGTGAGGTGACGTATCTGGATCATATCTTGAGATGTTATTGTTAAACCCTAACTCCTGTAACATTCCAATCTGGGATAATAGATGCAACGTCTGGTAAACAGTAGCCAAGCTAATTGTTGGATGTTTCTCCCTTACCATTTCATAAATCTGATCAGCAGTTGGGTGTTCTTTACTTGAAAGTATTATCTCACAAATTGCCAGACGTTGCGGTGTGACCTTGATGTTTCTCTCTCGAAGCTTAGCTATAAGCTGTTCAGTCTCCATGGATATCAACAATCAACACTGAAACTTATATTATTTTCTGAGGAATAGCAAGATTTAAATAATAATAATTCTTATCTGATTGCAAATACAACTTAGGCAACACGGAGGTGATAATGTGGCTAGAGTAGCACGAGAGATGGTGGAGAAAGCAGGAATCAACGTTGATGAACTTGTTGAATTGCTGGTCAAGAATGCAGCAGCTGAGCTTACAACTTATTACTACTATACTATTCTTAGATGCAACCTAATTGGTCTTGAAGGAGAAGGAATCAAAGAGATTGCGGAAGCAGCCCGAGTCGAAGACCGCAACCACTTCGAAGCAATTGTTCCTCGCATATACGAGCTTGGCGGGAAACTTCCAGAAGACATGAAAGTCTTCCATGATAAATCAGCCTGTCCACCGGCTAAATTACCGAAAGATCCAACCGATGTCAAGGCAATTCTGAAAGTCTTGGTGGAAGCAGAGAGATGCGCGGTGAGAGGGTACACATACATTTGCAACATTACAGCTGGAAAAGACCATCGAACCTATGATCTTTCCCAAGCGATTCTTAACGAGGAAATCGAACACGAGTCTTGGTTCTCAGAATTCTTGGGTGAAGGACCATCCGGACACTTCATGCGCAAAGGCGAGAATTCACCATTCGTTTCGAAATTCCTGAAATAGAGCTTTGGCTCTTCCCTTTTTTTCTACAAGTAAACATATATTGATTATCAGTTGAAGTGTTAAACATGAATGTGGATGTGATCTGGCTTGGTTCAGCAGCAAGCCTACTTGCTGGACTGGCCACCGGCGCAGGAGCCTTGCCAGTGTTATTCACGAGAAAGGTTTCAGACAGATTGTTAGACGTGATGTTAGGCTTTTCTGCAGGAGTCATGTTGGCTGCTACATTCTTCAGTCTCTTAGTCCCAGCCATAGACCTGGCTGGTGTATGGGTCGGAGTGTTTGGAATCATATTAGGAGCAGTTGCGTTACATCTGGTAGACCGTTTTATTCCTCATTTCCACCCAGCTCTAGGTGCAGAGGGACTTTCCTCAAGGCTTTCAAGAGTGTGGCTTTTTGCGCTCGCTATTACCATCCATAACTTCCCCGAAGGTTTAGCTGTTGGGGTAAGTTTTGGAAGCGGAGACGTGACCACAGGGCTTGTAGTCGCCATGGCTATTGGGCTTCAGAACATGCCAGAAGGCCTTGCAGTTGCGCTTCCTTTGTTGAGAGAAGGATATAACAGACGAAGGTCTATATGGTATGGAACATTGACTGGCTTGATCGAACCTGTTGGAGGTTTATTGGGCGTTACGCTTGTGTCAATTTTTCATCCCATTCTGCCTTGGGCGCTTGCCTTCGCTGCGGGGGCTATGCTTTTCGTCGTGAGTGATGAGATAATACCTGAAAGTCACAGAAAGGGTTTTGAGAGACAAGCAACCTTCGGTCTTGTCGTAGGGTTCATAGTAATGATGTTACTTGACTACTTATTTACTTAACAAGAAGGAAGGATCACAACATGAAGGAATTTACAGAAGAAGAGCTTGCCCTCTACAACGGCAAAAATGGAAGGCAAGCTTATGTAGCATACAGGGGAAAAGTGTACGATGTATCTGCCAGTTTTCTCTGGAAAGACGGAAACCATCAAGTTCTTCATGAGGCAGGTGTAGATTTGACCCGGGCAATGGAACAGGCTCCCCACGGTGAAGAGGTTTTGGAGAGTTTTCCTGTTATTGGAATTCTACGTAATAAAGGCATGTTATCGACACCATCGCGACCCTTATAATGAGACAATTCAAGGGAAAAAAAGATTTGCAGAGGATGTCGTTATTCTGAACGGAAAAGGCTACGCCGCGGTTTTCATGGGTTTTGTCCGACCTTGATTATTAAGTAAACTTTTGATATTATTCATGTTTTCGGAGAGTCTTGCCGCCATCGTCATATTTGCCACTTCGATACGTTAAACACTGTCCCGAAGATTTTCGGTTTTCCTCGGCGGATTTTTAAAATTGTTCGGCAAAAATGAAAATTGGTAGAAAAAAAGTTTTGGGTAGCTATCTAGTATATTAATTTTTTAAGTTCATCCAGCCATGGATACAATTTCTTGAGTTTCTGCATGGATTCATCAACTTTTTCTTTTGGATACTCGTAGGGTTGCAGCTTGCCACTTAAATAATCAGCATAGGATTGCATGTCAAAGTATCCGTGGCCGCATAGCAGAAACAGAATAGTCTTCTTTTCTCCAGTCTTTTTGCATCTTAAAGCTTCATCAATTACGCCTTTAATGGCATGGGCTGGTTCAGGAGCTGGTATTATGCCCTCAGCTTTTAAAAACTGAACCGCAGCATCAAAGACTTCAACTTGGTTGTAAGCCTTTGACTCCAACTTCTTCTCTGAGACCAATCGGCTTATCGTAGGGGCTATTCCATGATAACGTAAGCCTCCTGCATGAATCGGTGCCGGTATGAAATCATGACCTATGGTATGCATTGGAACCAATGGGGTTAGCCTCGCTGTATCTCCATGATCAAATGTGTATTCACCCATAGTAACCTTGGGGCAAGCTGTGGCTTCGGTGGCTACAAACTGAACGTCTTTCGGCGCCTTCCCAGAAACCTTATCATAATAAAAGGGCCAGAACAACCCAGAGAAACTGCTTCCTCCGCCTATGCACCCATATATTACGTCGGGGTAATCGTCTACTATTTCCAGTTGTTTCTTAGTCTCCAAACCCACTACGGTTTGATGCAACAAGACATGATTAAAAACGCTGCCTATGCCATACTTGACTTTCTCATATTTAAGGGCATCCTCAACAGCTTCGCTTATGGCAATCCCTAAGCTACCGGGATTAGCAGGGTCTTCTTTCAAGATTTTTCTGCCACTTTCTGTTTTATCGCTTGGACTTGCATAAACATCTGCCCCGAAAGACTCCATCATAACTCTCCGATAGGGTTTCTGGTTATAGCTTACTTTGACCATGTAAACTGTGCATTTCAACCCAAACATCATACAACCGAAGGCTAGAGCGGATCCCCATTGACCAGCCCCGGTTTCAGTAGCCATACGTTCAGTGCCTTCTTTCATGTTGTAGTACGCTTGAGCAACAGCAGTGTTAGGTTTGTGGCTTCCTGGAGGACTGACCCCCTCATACTTGTAATAGATTTTAGCAGGTGTCTTCAACGCTTTTTCCAACCCAATAGCCCTAAAAAGCGGGGTAGGTCTCCAAAGGCTATAGACTTCTCTTACCTCCTCTGGAATGTTTATCCATCTTTCTGTACTCATTTCCTGAGCAAGGATCGCTTTGGGAAATATCAACGGGACTATTCCGGGTCCAGGCATCCTCTTCGCCGGATCTATTGTCGGAGGCAACGGTTTAGGCAGGTCAGGCAGTATGCAGTACCACTGTTTTGGTATCTCGTCTTCGTTTAGGAGAATTTTTCTTTGCGTCATTCGACATTCACTCTTTTTTATTATGAGTTTAATAATGGTCTTCTATGTTTTATTTAAATCTTTCGTGTACACATTAGGACATGAGACAGGAATTACTATAACAAGTAAAACCTTCAAGGTTATAAGCATATTCGAAGCATTATCAAACGATGCGCCATGAAGATGATTGAACTCAAAAGCATGGAGGAATTAGCTTATTTGGCTTCTGTTTCACCCTTCGGGACGCCTATACTGCACTTTAAAGACAAGGCTGAAAACAACTATTACTATTTGATGGGTGGAACAATGCATGAATCTTGGGTATACTACGTTAAAGCCGAAGAGATAAAGAAACGATTCATTAATCTAGATACAACCAAAAACAAAGTCGAATATACGGATTCACCGATTTTAGATCCGAAAATTAAGGTAATACCAATAATAGAGGTTAAAGCGCAAAACCTAATAGATTTCTAAGAAGTCTGAAGGAAGATCTAAGAAAAGCCACAGTTAGAATATTATTTAGTGATTCTGGACTTATTCCGATTTCTCGGAAGTTTCGTATCTCTTTATGAGCAGTTCTTTCCGTTCAATGTGTTTTCTATAAGGATTTTTTAACTTTTATGAATAATTCTTGAACTTTTGTTTCCCATTCCGGCATCTTCTCAGGAGAATCAGGATAATCACCATAAAGCATTTTCACTTCCTTGGACATCTTTGCCATCTTGTAAAGTTTCTTAAGAAATGAAAGTCTCCTCAATCCTTTGAAGACTCGCTGAGTAGCATCAGTCACGTTCAGATGAACATCTCCATATAGACCTGCTTTCAGAACATCCTCTTCTTTGAAGAGCTTATATCTCATACCATAGTTGAGGTCTTCATTGGTCAACCTCTGAAGGAAAATCCGGAAAACATCGAGACCTGCTTGTTTGGCCCCATAGGTTTTCATGTAATGAATGTTAATCGACCATAAACTTTCTCGGTCCGGTTCACCTTTCTCCAAAGCTTCTGCGATGATATCTCCAGCTATTTTTCCGCCTATCATGGACGGACCGATGCCTCCTCCGTCAATGGGGTTAACTTGGCAAGCTGCATCTCCTATTATGACTACGCCGTTTCCAACAAGGGAGTCGAGAGGCCTACGGGTTGGGTCATATCCACCTCCGCCATGAATTAAAATGGATTCTTCGAAGATTTGTTTTGACAAAACATATTTGTAAAGTTGATTTCTTGGATTTTGAAAGTCTTCAACTGCAGAAACACCAAGCCCAACATTAACCCTTGTGCCTCTTTCAGGGAATATCCAGCAGTAGCCGCCTGGCGCCACCTCTAAGTCTAAATACATTTTGATGAATTCTGGCTCCTCGGGCTCTTTTTTGAGCTCACGGATCTCCCTATAACATATTACATAGTCTTCCTTACTGATCGTTTGTTCAATCCCCATCTCTGGCGGCAGCTTACTTCGAACAACAGATGAGAATCCGCTAGCGTCTATGACAACTTTGCCTCTTAACTCAGTTTTTAAACCCTTCTTGAGGTTTTCAGCCAAGACGCCTTTGACGAAATCGTTCTCAACAATGGGTTCTAAAACATGAGTAGAATCGAGTAAAACTGCACCTGCATTTATCGCGTCTTTCAGCAGCCTCTGTCCGAAAAGGTAACGATTGACTATGAACCCAGTTAATCCTTCTCCTACAAGGCGGAAAACAGTCTTTAAGTCAGGAGAGTAAATCTTCGCCCCCAAAATGTCTCGTTCCAATTCTTCTCCTTTTGGATATGCCAATCCAAGATTGTCAAAGTGATGCTTTCCAATAGCATCACCGCAGACTTTGTCACCTATAGATTTCTCCTCTTTCCGATCAACTAGGCAGACGTTAAGCCCTGCGGTTGCAATGGTCTTCGCAGCCATGCAGCCGGCGGTTCCTGCACCAACCACAACAACATCAAAGTTTTCCATACAAATCACTCATATAGTATACTTAATTGTTTGAGTAAACCTATATAAATGCTCAACGGTATTGAGCAAGCTTTTGCTCAGTGCTCCTCATGAATGCTCAACATAATTGAACAGCTACATTCCCAAATCATAATAACCGTCATAACAAAAAAACCAAAGGTATATACATCTTAACAAAAGTGTCAATATATTCGACCAGAAACAGAAAAAGTGAAGTCGGCACATTGCGAAAGCGGCGTATACTGGTAACATATCTGAACTAGAATTATGAAACCGCTCTAGGAGTGCTCGGCCTTGCGCTAGCATCCTTTCCCAAAAAACGGCTTAACGGCATCATGATACCACTGGGGAAGAGACACAAAGAAGCGTTCATACTCGGTACACGGCTTTCTTGTGGTACCTCTTTCTTGAGACTCGTTGACAGAATTTCATTCTTTCTGCCTGGTGGCATAATGGGAATTCACTCACGTATTATTTTACTTCTCTGGGACAATTTGGGAAGGAAAGTAAGTGCTCAAATAGCTTAGAAGCAAACGGAGCATAAAACACGTAACAGATCATTGTCTACGGACAATTCACCAGAAGAGAAGAGTGGAAGCCCTCAGAATAGGACAAGAACGCAGTTGAACTAGAACGCAACACATGAAAATTGTGCTCTCCACAATTTCGCTAGATAATGATTTAATAGTCTCAATAATTAAACAGTTCACGGTGAAGCAACTTGCCGAAGATCTACAAGCCCTGCCAGACTCACAGTACGACTTTCTTCGGTCTGGTCATTGCCGCGATTGTAGCCATCCCTTTGGTGCCTCTTCTTTTCTTAAGCCAGCAAGCCCCTGTCTTCTTCCAAGCCTTCTTAGCCGTAGTCTTGGTTGCGATTTTAGGGCTTATTCTTTACGCGACGATTTCTGGAAGAAAAATGAGTTACGATTTAGATGACGCCGAATTCAGAGTTAACTTCAGTCTCTGGAAGATTAAAATACCATACAGCTCAATCAAGAATGTGCAAGCCACTCAGTTGACGCTTAGCCTCCGCTTATTCGGCGGAAGCTGGCCTGGATTACACTGGGGCTTATTCAAGGCCACAAACATTGGACAAGTCTACGCATACTCGACAAAGGCAAAAGGAACTTTCGTATTGCTGGAGCTTGCAGATAGCAGAAAAATCGCCATAACCCCTGAAGACATAGAAGGCTTCATAACAGAAATAGAATCCCGAATGGCCAATTCCGGAAAAACAATGGAAGGCATAAGCAAACCATTCGAAACCTCAAAGAAAGCAGTCCATCTCCAAGTTTTAACCGTTACCATATCTTACTTGCTGCTTCTAGGATACTTCATAGCCATTTATCCTTCACTTCCAGAAATTATCGCCGTCCACTTTGACTGGAACTGGAACCCAAACCGATGGGCTCACAAATCAGAACTATTCCTCCTAATTGGCATAGCAGCCATTTATCCCTTGATTAACGCTGCATTTATGTTGAAATATGGGAAATAGGGAAAATGCCTACTTATCTTCCTAGGAACCATATTCATCCTTGTACAAGCACTTTTTATCGGGATCCTATACGTGATACAGACAACAATCTGAGCAAATATGGTCAGCTAGACAGTATGACATATTTAATATTTTGACGGCATAAAATATCTAGAATATTCAGGATCCAAAACTGGAAATGCTCCGGTATCTCAATGAATTCATCTTCATATTCAAATAAACCCGTATCAAGAATTAAGCCTCCGCCTGATTCCACATAATGCTTCAGCAAAGATGAGAATGAAGTGATGCCCCTGTAGATGAGACCATTGAAGATGTTTAGCTCCAGAATCCATGTGTTTAAGGCGGCAAGATAATAACTTAAAGGTGGATAAAACCTTAAAAACGGTGTTCCAAACCCTGCCTCTGGATATCAACGTGGCAATAAAGGGAAATTTTCTACGATGAATCTAATCTTAGACAAATGAGTTGACCAATCAGCGCCTCCTGGAACATCGCTGCTGCCGTAAAGAAAATAAACTATGGCTGCGGACGTAAGAAACAAAAATAAACAATCACACAGAACAAAAACAGCGGCTCTATTTTTAGGCATAACATCACTTTATCATCGTATTCATATTTAAAGAACCCGAGTTCTTTACCCATTGCAAAAAAAGTTTTTCAAGCAAGCTGTTGTTTTTCATATTTTTTAATAAGCACTTTATCGCCGACTTCTGCATTAAAAAATTGAGACGCATCTCCTTGGTTTACGGAAATTTCTAGAAAGCCCCCGCTTCCTATGATGGCAAGTGGCATGCCACGTGAAACCTCTCCATAAGCGGAACAAAACCTCAAGGTTAAATCTTTATCTTTCAATTTAAGTCGAATTTTTTCTCCTTTTTTTGTTCCGATTTCTTCAAGGTCTCTTAAAGTGATGTTAGAGACTAAGTTGCCGAAATCATCAATATGAATGAATTCGCCTTCGATTTCGCTGTTTAGAACAACAGGTTTCACAAAACCGGGAACAACAGGGTCACATATTTCTGGTCCCAAATCAGAGGCGGCAATGCCTTTAGCTAAATGAGCAGCAACTGGGCTGAAGATGTCGCGTCCGTGAAATGTATCGGAAACGTCTTTACGCATGTATTTTGGATTGGCAATCTCATAGACATGTTTTATTTTCTCTCTTTGTGCAGAAAGCATGAGGAGGCCGTTATCTGGCCCAACGTAAATGCTCTGTTTTGTCTCGATGATTATGGGGCGCCTCTTAGTGCCGACGCCTGGGTCAACAACCGCCACATGAATCGTTCCCTCGGGAAAATATGGTGCTGATTCAGCCAGAACAAAGGCTCCCATCCGGATATCAAATTTTTTGATTTCGTGGCTTATGTCAACAATGATTGCTGTTGGGCAAATAGAAATTATGACCGCCTTCATCTCTGCGACATAGGGGTCTCTTAAGCCAAAATCTGAGAGCAAGGTGATGACCGCTGGTTTAGGCAAAACATGCACCTTTAGGTATCAGCTGCAAATCTTGTAATATAATTTTTTGTATCAACTTGCCAGATACAAAGCCGTTTAGTACCATATTACAAATTAGCGTATTCATTCTTCATTTCGTAACTAATCTTCCTCGGCTTCTATCTTCTCAATAACATTGAAAATATCAGATAGACGGTTTATCTCAAATTTCGGTGTTGCTTCCTCTTTTAAGCTTTCTGCAACGTATTGTCCTTTTCTTATTCTTACAGAGAACACACCCGTCCTATTTGCACTGATTATGTCAGGGTCAATCTGGTTTCCGATGAACACTGCCTCTTTAGGTTGGATGTTTAACCTATCCAAGACTGCTTCAAAAAGACTGGGACCAAGAGTTTCAAGCCCTAACTCTTCTGAAATTATTACTAAATGGAAAATATGTCGTAGACCAAGTTGAATAAGTTTTTGCCATTGTTTAACCGCTGGACCCTGCGAGATTACAGCGAGCTTGTATCCTCGGTCTCGAAGCTTTAACAAGGTTGGAATGGTATCTGGATACGGTTTCAGATTCGACATGCTTGTCTCTCTGTAAGCTATTACACCTGAGGCTATCACCCTTGGGTTCCATTTAAGCCCAAGCCGCTTCAAAAGTTCATTGAAATGTTTCGGATAGTCTGGACCGTATTCCTTTACGATTTCTTCTAAAACACGATAAGTTGTCTCAATGTCGGTTGGAAGCCCATCCTCAATCATGGCTCTTACAGCGTTGATTCGAACAGTGCTCATATAGACAGCGGAATCGTATAGAACATCCTCTATGTTAAATATAACGCATCTTATCTTCATATCTTCACCACCTTTGACAATTTCTCAGGTTTATCAGGGTTCAAACCCCTAACAACAGAACTATAATAAGCGAATAATTGAAGAGGCGGCATATAA
>JAWBOR010000014.1:4048-25492 GCA_038826015.1 Bathyarchaeia archaeon | reverse complement strand
GGTCAACTGAGGATCTGCAAAGTGCGCCCATCAATAGGCTTGTGGAGTTGCCTTTGATCGGTCCTAAAATAGCTAAGAAGATTAAGGAGCAGGTAGGCGGCTTCGTTAAGAGCAAAGAGTGGAAGGAGCTCTCTGAAGCAAAGAAGTCAGAGCAGCAACCTTTAACAGACTACACTGGATAGATTGCTGATTTGTGTAACAAAGAATTTCACGCATTGCATAAAAAAGCAGCATTGAAGCATCCACCTGGTTTAGAGCACAAATGCCAAGAATACACGCCGTAATGTCATGAATTTTTGTGCCGCTCGTTACTTTGACTTTTGCCTTTGGAAACATAATTGCATACGCCTTCAGGGAAAACATCGTAAAGTTCAGTGTCGCAGTATGGACAGAACATTTCAATCTCGCCTTTCCACTCATGTTTCTTATACGTTGCCGAAACGGGATCAAAAACATAAGTGTTATACTCATTTTCAAACACTTCGAGAAGCCGTTTCTTACAATAAGGGCATCTGGGCGGAAGATTCTTCATCTCTTCAAATCACCCGCTCCGGCTCCGGAAGTCACTAACTATCCTTTAAGCCTTTCTAAAAATGACTATGGCGTCTTTGTGCACATCTAATAGCAAAGAATTTCAAATATGAGATAATTCATATATATGTTGAAGATAAGTAAAAAGGTGAAAGAAGAAACGTGGTAAAATTGCTAGATCCTTATTTCAAGTTTAATGACATTTCAATTTATAATGAGGATGTTTTGAAGATAGATTCTATTGATGAAAGTAGTATTGATTTTATTGTGACTTCTCCTCCATATGATGTGGATATAAAATATGAAAATTATAATGATAACATTCCGTACGATGAATATTTAAAGTTCACGGAGAAATGGTTATCCAGATGTTACGACTTTGCTAAAAACGATGGAAGATTTTGCCTTAACATTCCACTAGATAAGAACAAAGGTGGACAACAAAGTGTTTATGCAGACATAACAACTATTGCTAAAAAAATTGGATGGAAGTATCATTCAACGATAATATGGAATGAACAGAATATTTCCCGCAGAACCGCATGGGGATCATGGTTGAGTGCTTCTGCACCTTTTGTTATTGCTCCTGTCGAAGTTATTGTTGTCTTATACAAGAAGAGCTGGAAGAAGAAGCGCAGAGGAATATCTGACATAACACGAGAAGAATTTATCGAATGGACTAATGGGGTTTGGAACTTCAGTGGAGAAAATCGCGCCACTGTGGGGCATCCTGCACCTTTTCCTATCGAGCTTCCTAAACGATGTATAAAGTTATTTAGCTATGTAGATGATGTTGTGTTGGATCCATTTTTGGGAAGCGGAACGACACTAATTGCTTGTCTGGAGACTAAAAGAGCGGGCATTGGTGTTGAGATTAATAAGAGCTATTGCGACTTAGCGATAAGAAGATTAAAAGAGCGCGGAATTGGACAGAAAAAATTAACAGAAACTATTCAAACTTCTACTACTTTTGTAAATGAATCTTGAAAGATCTTTTTCCCATCTTATAATATCTGCAGGCAACTCGTTTAAAGGTCTCACAATTCCACCTATAATAGTCCCCTCTCCTCCCCTCATATTTTTACAAAATTCTTTCAAATTTTCAACGTATACCCCGTCTAAATAAGACTCAGCCAACAATCTGTCTTTCGTAGGTTTATCAAGAGTTCCCCATTCGGATTTCCATTCTCCTATTTTTCCCCGTCCTACATCTGGTGTTGCTAGTACAACCTTTATCCTACTCGAAGTCCTAAATAATAATCCCCAAAATAAGGTTTCAGTAAATCTTCCATGAAGGCTTAATTTACAACTAATTATTGCGATGGGAAAATCGCTTTTAACAGCGACCAAATCAATATCTCCCCAAATAAAATCTTGAACTGTGGACATTCTCGCTGGAATTGCTAGCATTTTCCAAAGGGTTAGACTTCTCTTCTTTATCTCTTCCTCCTTTTTCCCATTAATGACCTCTATACCTGTGCCATCAAGTTTCTCATTAAGAAATGATCTTACGTAGTTTTCCCATTTTGCCCCTTCCTTAGAGACACGAGATTGCCGTTCTCTCGCACTTTCCTCCTCAACATTTTCATAAGTCATATCTTATGTTGACCCCTAATTGACAGAACATTTGTGATTGCTATCTGATTTGTTTCATACATTTATAATTCTTCTGCAAAGTCAAGAAGTACATCTGAGCCAAATCCATATGAACTGTATTTTTATAAAATAGCTATCACTGTATATTTTTTCTTACAATATCCGATATGCTTTTGGAAGCTCCAATAATATGTGATGGCGGGGTTACTTTAAGGGTGTAGCAAATGTTTTAAACGGTTTTGGGAATATGTGCTATTGTGGTGGCTTGAATTGTCTTCTGATGGAGAGTTAAGGCTTAAGGCAGTAAGGAGAGCTGAGGCAAAAGCAGGCTTCTTCATTCATCTTGGAATCTACATCATAGTAAACATATTCCTCACAATAGTCTGGTGGTTCACAGGAGGCAACACAGGAAGCTTCCCCTGGTTCATCTTCCCATTATTGGGGTGGGGTATAGGGGTAGTCGCCCACTTCCTCGCAGTATACATGGAAACAGGCTACGTAGAAAAGATGACTGAAAAAGAATACAGAAAACTCAGAGAAAAAACATAGCTATGCCGAATCCCTTCATCCTCAATTCTTTTATCCCGTATCGCCTAGGTGAAAAAAGATGCGTTTACACGTTCACAAAAAAGCCGTAAGGACATTAGGGATTTCGGAAAGCTTCGTCAAAGGCATAAGTGAAAAATCTGTTTTAGCCGGCGTCGTCATGCGAGCTGACATGGCTATTGACGGCTTCGTCTTCTCTTCGGCAACCGTAGGCGGAATGGACGCCACGGAAAAAATAATAGAGATGTATCGCAGCCTAAAGCGGGACGACATAAACTTGCTAATGTTAAACGGCTGCGTGATCAGCTGGTATAACGTCGTTGATTTGAACAGGGTAGCCGAAGAAACAACGATACCGCTAATCTGCGTCACGTATGAGGAATCAGAGGGGCTGGAAAAATATTTTAGGCAGCTCTTCCCCAAAGACTGCGAGACACGAATAGAGATATACCACAACAACGGATGCAGAACCCCTATTGAGCTAAAAACAGGTCACACGGTTTACGCCCGATTTATAGGCTTAAACCAAGAAGAGGCCAAGTTAACATTGAACAAGTTCACAACGCATGGCGCAGTTTCAGAACCCTTGAGAGTCGCAAGGCTCTTAGCAGCTGCTGCTTTCAAAGCTTTGAAACAAAAATGAGGAAACTGATAGCGATGTCTACAACTCTCGAAAACAAAATAGAAAAGATACAACACGTTTTAGACAATTTAAAAGCTGAAACAGCCAGAGGAACCCCAATAATTGTTGAAGGGAAAAAAGACATTGAGACCCTAAAAAAACTCAGGATAAACGGTGAAATCATAACCACAAAAACCCATGGGAAAAATCTTCTCGACGTAATCAGTGAAGTCGGTAAAAAGGGGAAAAACGAGGCCATTCTTCTCATGGATTTTGATAGACGCGGACGAGAATGGACAAGCCGTCTCATCCAAAGCCTCGAAGCAATGAAAATTAAGCCTAACCTCGTTTTTTGGAAGGAGCTTTCCAGCCTTGTGAGAAAAGACGTAAAAGATATTGAAAGCTTAGCGGCTTACATCGAAACCCTAAACAAAAAATTAGGTAAGAATATATCGGACGATTTACAGTAAAATATAGGTACAAAATAATACGCATAAATCTCATCCAAAAATATTAATTTAACTTAATACGAATTCGGGTGAAAAATCAATGTCATCTCAGTCATTCACGGTTAAATATGTAATCCGAGCTAGATTTGAAGTTGAAGGCGTCGTCGAAAAACCTGATGTGATAGGTGCCGTATTTGGACAAACAGAGGGACTTTTCGGACCAGAATTAGACTTAAGAGAACTCCAGAAAACAGGTAGAATCGGAAGAATCGAAATAGAACTCGCATCCCAAAAAGACAAGACAACGGGAACCATACTTATCCCATCAAGCCTCGACAGGGTTTCAACATCCATAATCGCAGCGGGAATTGAAAGCATTGAAAGAATAGGACCTTGTCAAGCCCAAGTTACACTTGAAAGAATTGAAGATGTCAGAGAGATAAAGAGAAAAGCTATAATCGAAAGAGCCAAAGAAATCCTCCATAAATGGAACATGGAAAGACGACCAGAAACCGAAGAAGTCTTTAAAGAAGTTTCTGAAATTTTAAGAACCCAGAAAGTCGAAGAATGTGGACCAGAGAAGCTGACGGCGACCCCGAATATTGAAGCTGCCAAAGAAATAATCATTGTTGAGGGCAGGGCAGACGTAATTAATTTGATGAAGCATGGAATCAGCAATGTCATAGCCCTCGAAGGCGTAAAAATCCCTGAAACAATAATAAAACTAACTAAAGAAAAGGAAGCTACAGCTTTCCTGGACGGAGACCGAGGAGGAGACCTCATATTAAAGGAACTTATGCAAGTAGCCGACATAAAATATGTTGCTAGGGCACCAAAAGGCAAAGAAGTCGAAGACTTAAACGCCAAAGAAATCGAAACTTCGCTTCAAAACAAGATTCCATTGGAAGAGCTCACAGAAAAAAAGAAGAAACGCAGAAGAATTCTTCTCCCCCAAGAAATCATTGACGCAGCTAATAAATTAAAAGGAACTTTCGAGGCTATTCTCTTAAACGAGAAGATGGAACAGATAAGCCGGTTACCAGTCAGCGAACTCGCAGATAAACTCAAAGAAATAGAAGGCGTGAACACGGTTGTCTTCGATGGAATAATAACTCAAAGACTGGTGGATATTGCAAGCGAGAAGAATATAAAATACCTCATTGCTGGACGCATTTCAGACGTCATTAAGCAACCACTTAACGTACATCTAATAACATTCAATGACCTGAATACCTAGCTTCTCCCAAAGAAACTGGAAAGAGTTCGGGGTTCAGCGAATTTTGGTTTAACGCTTAATAATTCTTCTTCTTTGATGTTAAACATTGAAAGAATCCTTGAAGCCGCGGGCACAACTTGGTTAGTCACGTAATATTCAACATCAACTTCATCATAGGAAGCCAACGCAAAAGGTTTAACCCTATTGTACAGTCTGCCTGAACCTGAAGTTACCACATAACCAATTTTATCGCCTATGGTTAAAGTCCAGCCTTCTTTTTCCAGAATCTTTGCAGCTGCCACATGAGGCGTCTTCACTTCATAGGCGTCAATGGGCTTCGTAATGGTCTTCCAAATAACGAGGTCTTTATAAGGCACTTTTTTCAATCGGAGATCTGCAATGAATTGGCGAACAAATTCAACAGCTTTCTTTGGCGAACGTTCCTTCAAAATTATTTCCAAAACATGTTCCTGGATGTTTTTGGCTACATTTGCCCAGTCTCCTCTCACAACTTCTAAACCTACCATGTCAAGTTTACCGTTAGGCAGAAGACCGCAGTAGCGTTTCTTCGCCTCTGTGAAAAGAATGCGTTCATAAAGCTTATCGGGTTTTATCTCCAGTCCGAATTTGTCTAAAATTATCGTAGAAAGCTTCTCAATTTTTTCAGGATCATGTGTTACAAAGATGCTGTCCGTATCACCATATATGACGTTTAGGCCTAGATCTTCAGCTATCTTTATGGCATTCGCAATTATGTTTCGTCCCCAAGCCGCCGTAGCCTCAGCAACAGGCTTCATGAACCATCGAGCGCCAACCCAACCTGCATAACCATAACAAGCGTTCGTAATCACTTTCACGGCCTTTTGTCTAGCGTCCAAAAGCCGATACTTTAAGCTTTTAACATCGAGACCTTTCATCTTCAGCCTAATTTCATCTCTAGCTGCGATTAAGCTGGATAAGACTCGCTTATAGAAGCCCGGTGGCTCTTTTCTGAATTTATGCCCTACTTCAGGGGCTACGTTCACGTCTGAAAAAAGCTCAGTTTCAGAGGGCGGAATATAAGTATCAGGCGAAACATTGTGTTCGATCATGATGTTAGGATACATGGACTTGAAGTCAAGCAAGGCTATATTGTCATGGATTCCAGGTTTGGGCTTAAGAACCATGCCGCCCACGTAAGGAATGTAAGGTCGTTCAACACGTTGGGGAACAAGTTCGCCGATTTTGTAAGCTTCACGTATCAGATACCATTCGGTTCTAAAACCGACAGCTGCCTTTCCTACTTGATCTAAGGGCAAAGCAACAAGCTTGGAAAGCTGCACAGCGAAATCGAACATGTTCTCAAAGATTCCAAAGATGCATTCAACGTTCTCCATAGAAAACTTAAGCAGTTGTGGGCGTTTCTGTGGGTCGTCCCAGTATTCGGCGAAGTCTACTTCATCTATGATTAAACGTTCCTCAAGCTTCATGACTCCCAAGAAATCTGCCACATTCTCTAGGGTTTTGACCTTTACTTCAGGTAGTTCATCGGCGTAATCAAGCATATCCATGTGAATCCGTCCAGTTATCGACATATGTGCATAAACGCTTTTATGGGGCTCCGTGTTCGCTCTGTCAACAAAAAGTTTTAAGCCGAGTTTAGAGGACCGTTCTATGAGATATTGCCAATCACGTTCACCAGAGCCGTAGCCAACGACTATGTCGGGATCAAACCTTCGTGTGTACTCGATAAAAGATTCTATTAAACCTTTATCGTTTAGGTTTTCAGCTGTAAACTGCTTTTTCTCTCCGTCGTTTGTAACCGTGGATATGATTATCACGGGGTCTTTATCTGGTTTAGGCATACCCTTAGAACCGTGGCAAATCATGGAAAAAGCCAAAACTCTCAACGGCGGTATGTCTTCTCTTTCTATGCTTTGCGGAAGCGATTTAGCAATAAATAACTGATCAGCTTGAACGCCCAAGTTATTCTCTTTTTCTTCAGCTTCAATCTCGTACCAGCTGCAGGGGGTTACATTGTTGTCAATGAAGTAACGCATCGAATATCGAATATCATCCTCCAGATTCTCTTTTACGCCTTTAATCTTTGAAAGAACGGCAGCGTATTTTGGAACAAGATCTGGATCCCCGCAGTAAACTTTTATAACATCCACTGGTTTTCCAAATAGGTTTTTTCGGGTGGGTTCCAGTTTAATTATGTGCGGTAAATCTGTTTTTTGTTGCTGAACTCTTTCAAATACGTCTTGAGGGTTATCTTTTCCGTCTAGGACCAGATAGAAATACGGGAGAAAGTTTCTGTCTATGATTAAGATTCGTTTTCCTTCCTCGCTTATGCCCCATATCCAAATCTCGGGTTTGTTTTCTTTTACCTCGTAGTTTATGTCTAAAAGCCAAAATTTGCAATTAGCCAATAAACTTACACATCCCTTCCTATATCTATTATTTGAAGAGACAGATATATATTTAGACAAGAGCAAAGATTAGCTGAAGTAACCCAATCCAGAAGACTTTTTTATGCCTTATATTAACTTAATAACCATATGAGGTGTTAATGCTTTGGCTAAATATGGTTACACTAGAGCTGTTCTCTTGGAGATGGCTGTCGCCGTGGAAAATTCAGCTAAAGATTTTTACTTGGCTTTAAGTGAGAAGATTCCTGAACGAGAATCTCTCTTCGAGAATCTTGCCAATGACGAAGAGGAACATGCGAGAATATACAAGCAACTTTTGTCGCGACCAGGGGTTTATTCAACCGAAGAGAATCGTATGCTGGCAGATTTTAACATCAAAGTCTTAGAGGATTTAGGAGTAATTAGCAACCTTAGAAGAGGCGCTGAAAGAGCAAGAGAAATCTCACATTTGAAGTCTGCCATTGACGTTGCTGTTCAACTGGAGAAGGACACTGCGCTTTTCTATTCGAACATGGCAATGGAACTTGGAATAGAAGACAGACAAGAAATATACAAGATAATTCAAACAGAGTATTCTCACATGTACAAGGTTCAACACATAACTCTCTAGGTTTTTCTCTTTAGCTTCCAATTTTTTTGGTTAATTCAGCATATGGAGATAACGATGTTTCTTTATATGTTTAAAGCATGTAAAATCTTTTTGTAGATGGATGGAGTTGATAATTTTATGGCCATTGCCGTTATAGGGGCTGGAGCCATAGGAGGCGCGGTTTCTAAAGGTTTACTAGAAAGTAAATATAGAGTCGTAGCCGCAGAAAAACGCCTTGAAAGAAGGAAAGAGCTTGAAAAATTAGGCTTAACCGTAATCGACGACAACAAGAAAGCCGCTAAAGAAGCGGAGATAATCATTTTATGTGTAAAGCCTAAAGATGTTAAAGAAGTTCTAAAAGAGATACGAAACGAGATTAAAGAAAAACTAGTAATCTCGATGGCGGCGGCTGTAAATCTGGGCTTTTTAAAAAAGTTAGCTCCAGAATCAAGATTTGTCAGAGCAATGCCGAACATGGCAATTTTAGTGAGAGAATCTTTTACAGCCTATTGCGTCGCGTCGGATGTCGTTGTTGAAGAGAAGGAAAAAGCAGAAAAACTTCTTAAAACCTTGGGCGAAGTTGTTGAAATAGATGAAGCTCAAATGGACGCCATAACCGCCTTAAGCGGATGCGCACCTGCCTATTTATCCATCATAGTGGAAGCCATGACTTATGCAGGTTTAGAAGTTGGATTAACCAGAGATTTAGCCCTGTCCGCATCGGCTCAGGCAATGATAGGAACAGGTAAGCTTATCTTAGAAGCGAAGAAAGCTCCATGTGAGATTAAAGATATGGTTACGACGCCTGGCGGGGTCACCATCGAAGGGCTTCGAGAACTAGAGAAGATTCCAGTTCGCCACGCCATGATGAACGCTGTGAGGGCTGCGGCTGCAAAATCCAAGATGATTTCTGAAAGCTTTACAGAGAAGCAAACTTAAAATAGAGCTGCTGGATTAGACTTTATCTGTTTTTGTTAGGTCTCTTAGTCTTTCTACGCCATGGATTTCTTTGATAAACGCGACTACGCTTTTTGGGAGAAGTTCTTCCCAGCTTCTGTCTATGAGCATTCTTCTCCTTATTTCGGTTGCTGAGCACTCTTTTCTCTTATAATAGGGGATTGGTTCCACTTTGAAATTACTCTCGATGAAGAGTCTTCTAGTCAACGGCTCATTTGAGTAAACGACATCGAATTTAGGAACATAAGAGCAGAGATGAGAAACCCATATTCCATGGATCTCAAGATCTGTAACAGGTATAATGTAATATCTCGAGGGATTCACACCAGCCTCGTCAAGAGCCAACCTAATCATGTAGACTCTTTCTCCAGCGGTGAAAGGATTAGTCAAAGTGTGGCTTTCCTGAGCGCTTCCAATAACTATTATAACCTCCTTCGAATTGCGAAGCATGTATTTAACGGCTTCGAGATGTCCCAAATGAAATGGTTGGAAACGTCCAACATACAAAGCCCTCGAAGAAGCCTCATTTCCAGATGTTGGGTCGCTCATCTCTTTTTACACCTTTTATTTTTTTAACAAACTTGTAGCCTTTCAAGATTTATTACTTTTGCCAAACGACAAAAAATAAATATTTGTGACTGGTTTACCATTTAGAACGTGAGGAACAAGTTTATGGAAAAACCCATTGTAAAAAGTAAAGACGACATTGCAAAGTTTTTGGCTGAAAAATCAGAGTTTGAAAGAGATGTTCTGCTTGCCGCATTCGACATCCCCAAAGGAAAAGTAAGCACATATAAGAGAATAGCTGAAAAAATCGGCAGACCTCGCGCTTACAGAGCAGCTGGCAACGCTTTACGTAAGAATCCTCTTGCGCCGATTGTTCCCTGCCACAGGGTTGTCAGATCTGACGGCACCATAGCAGGCAGCGAAGAAAATGTTGAGACTAGAAGACTTCTTTTGGAGGAGGAAGGAGTATCCCTCGAAGGAAACCGAGTTAAGCTAAGCAAGGAAATCCTTTTCTAATCGTATCGCTGCGAGATATAATAATAAAGTTTTAATAACTCGAAAAATGGTTATTAATCTCGTAGTCAATGTTCAACATTGAAGAAGGTGCCATAATTGAACGAAGAACAAGGTCAATATTTCTTTGTTCCAGGAGCAACCACAGTCGGAATAGTTTGCTCAGACGGCGTGATTCTTGCTTCAGAGAAAAGAGTTTCTTACGGCAGCTTCGTCGTTAGCCGAGTAGGAAAAAAAGTTTTTAAAATATCTGAACACATAGGCGCCGCCTGTGCAGGCTTAGTCTCCGATATGCAGGTTCTTATCCGTCAGGTTGAAGTCTACGTGAACCTTTTCAAGCTTGAAACCGGACGCCCTATAACCGTTAAGGCAGCAGCGAAATTGACTTCAAATCTTCTTTTCAGTAGCAGGTATTATCCCTTAATTACGCAAACCATAATTGGAGGAATAGACGAGAACGGGCCAGCCATATACGTTTTAGACGTCCTAGGCTCAGCCATACCAGACAAATACGCCGCGGTCGGCTCAGGAGCCGAAATAGCCACTGGAGTCCTAGAAGAAGCCTATAAAGACGGTTTAACCATGGAAGAAGGAAAAAACCTTGTCATGAGAGCAGTCAAATCCGCTGTGAGCCGTGATGCCATGAGCGGAGACGGAATGGACTTCCTCATGATAACTAAAGATGGAATAAAAGAAGAAACAATGAAATTTTAGAATAAACTCCCAAATCTTCCCTTATTTGTCCTTGCTTCTATTTCATCGGGCGTGACGAGAATAACATATTTTAGAGATTCGTTAACTTTTTAAGGGTTTCTTTCATCTTTGTTCTTGAAAAGTGAAAAGTAATTATTGGGGCTGAAGTCATTGGTCTTTCCAACCGAAGCGGAGCCACGTGCTAAAAGGAGAGCGTTAACTCTTTGTCAAGAACATTTGAGGAAAGTGATCGATATAACTCGGAAAACTACGCAGATCATGGATGCTTTCGTGAAAAACGATAAGGCTTCCATCGTACAGCTCTGTGAAGAAGTACAGAAGCTTGCAGATATGATTGATGATTCAAAAAGAGCAGTTGCACAAGAACTTGCCGAGATAGGGGCTATTCTGCTTAACAGAGAGGACTTCTTGAGATTTACGTATGTAATCAGTGAGATCGCAGAATTATGTAAAGGTGTATCGCTAAGGATATTTGAGATGATGGAGCACAAATGGGATGTTCCCACCAATCTAAAAAAAGGCATGGTTGATCTTTCTAGCGCTGTCTTTGGCGCGATTTCTAAGCTTAGAGAAACAGTGTTAACATTAAATTATGGCTCGCCTAATCTTGCTGATAGGGCTAGAGATGTTGAGATGGCGGAAAGGAATGTTGACAACCTTTATCGAAAACTGGAAATTAACACACTTGAAAGTAATATGAAAATCCCTGCGATGTTTTTGGTAAGAGACATTATTCAACTTTTAGAGGACACTGCGGACAAGATTGAAGACGCATCAGATGCGGCTAGAATACTCGCATTTGCCATATAGGAGCTCAAGGCTCAATGCCCAAAAGGCCTAAAACGATTGAGGCTGAATTTGTAGAAAATTTTCTCATCGTTTGGAACCCTAAAGAAGGCTCAGAACTTTATAAACTTGGATTTTATGGTAAGCCTCTAGGTATTCCTAAGCCTAAAAGTTCAGATTTCGATGTGCCGCTCATACTTGATTTAATGGAAGGCATGTATCTCGTAGAAAAGGGTTTAATTAAAGTCGCAGAAGGCATAGACAAAAAGAAGGTGAGCTTTAAAACTCTGCGAAATAGAGCCAAAAAAATATACGATAATTTCGACATGAATTATTCCGTTTATCAAGACTTGAGAAATCAAGGGCTCATAGTTACGCCAGGCGTTAAATTCGGATGCGATTTTGCTGTTTATAAGCGCGGTCCGGGAATCGACCATGCACCTTATATGGTTTCGGTGAAAAGCCGAAAAGACTACATCACAGCCACGGAAATAGTTAAAGCTGGAAGACTTGCCACAACTGTCAGAAAAAGGTTCATAATAGCTGTGCCAGACCTGGAAACAAATAAGATTCAATACCTCATCTTCAAATGGTTTAAAGCTTAACTTGAGCTTTTAAAATTCTCTTAAAAAATAATGATGACACAATATGCGCCATTCCGAATGTAAAGCATTTGATGCTGTAACAAGAAACGATCTTATTGAAAAAAGGTTTGGGCATCACTAAGAATATTTATGAGCCTTAAAGATGACGATTGGCTTATGCTTTAATCGTTTTAACATAGTCCATGTGACGTTTGCTAATTGGACCCCGAATTTTTCAGCCATATCCCAGACTGTGGGTCCTACGCCTGAACCTCTACATCTATGTGCCTTTTCGGCTAAATCCAAGGCTAAATTAACGTTCATCTCTAGGCCTGCTATGGCTAGAGGCGTTGCTCTCTGTTGTAGTCTTAAAGTTCTTCCCAGTACATAGGCGACAAATCCGAAAAAACTGTGAATCTCCTTAAAGGGACTTGGACGATGCGTGAAATGAAAGCCTCCCACTGAATAAGTTTTATCTGTATCCACAATCATTACAGTGACATTCTTTCCGACTTTATTCTTTAGATATTTACGGATTTCCTCAGCTGTTTTTTGTGCCTCGTCAAGAGGCAAACTAACATATGCATAGGGAAGGTTGCTCGCATCTATGCCTCCCTCAGAACCCCAAAGTAAAGCCTTCAAAAAACCAGCGTACCATAAAGCAACCTGTTTGTGTGCACTTCCTTCTTTTATGGGATAATTCTGTAATCGCCAGAGGTTCTCAGCCTTTAAATGACATATGCGTCCGAGAAAATAACCCCAGATTATTCTCATCCAGAAACGCGCCAAAAACTTTGCGACAAAACCAGGCTTCACTTGACCCTCATCTATTATGCGGCCTTTTGCAGTCGACAAAGCCTTTTCCGATATTGCGATAATATCTCCGTTATCAATTTCCCCCCAAATAGCTTCAGTTATGTTCCTGAGATAATCGTCGCCGGGCATCCAATATTCTGTTTTGACGGCTCTAGCTACGTACGTGAGCTTGCTTTTCATAATAAAGAAATTTATTCATGTTATTTATTATGCTTTAAAATCAGCCTTCGACAACATAGCGATAAGAAATATGTTCTCCAGCCGTCGGACTCTTCCTAATTATTTTGATAAGATCACCAGGTTTAGCTCCTATAACCCTAACTACGGGGTCGGTTGTTCTAATGCGTGGAAGCTGATAAACCTCAACTCTGTATTGTTCTAGGACTTTAGCCTTCTCTTCAGGCGTGAGAATTTCATGTTTCGGAACAAGTTCATGTTTAAATATGTCGAAAGATGGGAATTCAGGCGGAATCAGCTCCACATCGTATTTTCTAGCTGCCGCTCTGGTTGACTGAGTGTATCGCCCGTTAGCGATTATTATGCCTCCGTCTAAGTTTTTGGCCTTAATATGCTTCGGTAGCTGGTTTATATAACGAACGCCTATAGCATCGCTAATTGGTATAGCCCATATCAAAAGTTTTTTACCTTGTGAGGTTTCAACTGTGAAGAATGTTCCTTCTTTTCCCTCTTCTCTTTCTAACAATTTATACTTTCTAAGTTCAATAAGAACTTGAACTTTTCTTTCTAAAACCGTATCAAGAGCCAAAGATTTATCTCCTCAATTGAAATTGCGATATGCAAATCCGCATATTCTCCCTTTAAACTTTACGCCGTAATATAAATAACATCGTTTAAACTCGCAATGATGAATCATTCCAAAGAGCCTTTTTCAAAAAGATAAATGTATCCAGCTGCTCCTAAAGCTGTGCTATATTCACAGTTTTGAGGAGTCAAAGTGTTTCCTCCAAAAAGCTCAACAGTATTGTTTATACTCTGTGAAACAATTCGGCTTCTAACCAATCCGCCCACAAGAATTATGTTTCTCTCAAGATTACAGGCTTTGGCAGCCATAACCGCAAGGACGCCGATAACCTGGGAAACCAAATTAAAAATTCCTGCAGCTATGTCTTCTTCTTTAGCTTCATCAGTCAGCTTTCCGAAATTTGACGCTGTTGCTTTGCTTGGAACGATTCCGATTGGTCTGCCAACAATATCGGCAACTGTTAAGTCCACCTTGTTTGGGTTGCCTTTTGCAGCCATATTCTCCAGAATTTCAAAGTCAGTGATTCCAAGAAGTCTTTTAGAAAGACCCAGTATCGTGCCGCCTCCCACACCCGTGCCACAGATGTGATTTACCCTTCTTCCTTTATCGTAAGCTGCAACCATAGCGGTTCCAGTGCCAGCGTTAACAATTAAGCCTTCATTTTTTCCAGTTAACAGCAAACCACCTAAACCCGTGGCTCTGATTTCGTCAACCTTTTTTATTGGCAAGTCAAGGAGGTCATCCTTAATGTTTTGTGTTTTGCCTCCTGAAATTGTGACAACATCTATCAGTTTTTTGTAGTCGCCTCCAACTCGGTTAACAAAATACTTCAAAACTTTTAAGGCTGAAAATTTAGTTTCAGTTGTCGGAATCATGTATGAATCAACAATTTTCATTTTATCGAGTAGAACACCTTTAGTAATGCTTGCACCGACATCGACGCCGATAATCACCAATCTCACCAAAGAGTATTGCAGCCTTTTATTAAATAATAATTACCCTCATTTCTGGTTGGCTAATATGTAACGAACGAGAGATGTCTAAACAATCTATACAAAAATCTTATCTTCTTTTCTTCTCCTCTCCAAAAAGCGGTGAAACGTTTGAAGGCATTAAATATCGCACTAATCGGAATATGCGGCGCATTATATGGAGCGGTTGGGTGGCTGATATTTCTTTTCCTCCCAATCACCACACCTGGAATAGGCATTGTAAGATTCTGGCCTTCAGTAGTTATTCCCGCGGTTTTCGCCGTGCTTTTCGGACCGATGGTTGGAGGCTTCGGCGCGGCGATAGGAATCTTCATTAGTGACCTTTTAATCCACGGGGACCCTCTTTTAAGCCTCACTGCCGGAGTGACATCTAACTTCATCGGTTTCTATCTTGTCGGACATATCTCCAGAAAAACTTTAGATTGGACTAAAATGGTTGCCATCACCAGTGTCTTTTCACTTATTGGTTCCGCCGTCCTAGAATATGTGTTGCTCACTTATGTATCACTCAATGCAGCCATTTTGTTCATCGGTCTTTTTGTTGCAAGCTACTCAATCATGATTGCAATTGGATATTCATGGCTTGATTGGAGAAGTTACGGAATTGCATCAGTTTTGGGATTAGGCGTTGGAAGCGCCATTATAGGTTTCGGTGTTTGGGCATATAGCCAGTTCTTTATTCTACCACCGGTTCTCGGTGGAGGTTTCCAGTTACCTTTGTATGTTGCTTTTATATGGCTTATTTGGACTTTCGCCACTGAGATACCCTTCCTTGTAATCCTTGGTCCCCCAATCTTGAAAGCTTGCTTCAAAGCCTTTCCCTCCCTGAACCCTATAAAAAAGAAAGAACAGACTATGCATGGTTGAAATATCAATGGATCCATCTGATAAAAGGAAAACAGACCCGCAATTTAATGTGGTAGCTGTCGGCGGAACCTTTGATGAGCTCCATAAAGGACATCGGGCTCTGCTTATGAAGGCTTTCGAATCCGGAGATTCTGTTTGGATAGGTCTATGCACAGATGAATTTGCGAAAAAAATTAGAAAAAACCACGAAATCGCCCCATATGACGTCAGGTTGAAGGAGTTACGTCGTTTTCTTAAAGATATGCGAGTTCTGCATCGAGCTAAAATTATTCCACTTTCAGATGCTTTTGGTCCGTCTGTGACCAGCGAGGCGATAAAGAGCATTGTGGTAAGCCGTGAAACCGAGCCTCGAGCCTGTGAGCTAAACACGATAAGGAAGCGAAATGGTTTACCACCGCTGGATGTAATTGTAATCGATATGGTTCTAGCCCAGAATCATATTCCTATTTCTACAACAAGGATTAGACATGGAGAAATAGACCGTGAAGGACGCCTACTGAAAAAGGCTTAATCATTGTTTTTCATTGGAATCTTTGAGACAAGTTTAAAGGGCGCATTGTCACTATTTTTTACCTGAAAGGAATTATACAGCCATGTGGAAACCTTGAAGAGAACAGGGTTCGCTGAGCTACCGCTTCATTATGGCAAAGCTCCACAATGGTTAGTTAAAAGGATGATTCGTCTAGCCGAGGGAATCGTTGCCGTTGTAATAGATGAATATGGCCATGATGTTTTTCTTCAAAGAATCTCCGACCCTTACTGGTTTCAAGCATTAGGGTGCGCTCTAGGCTATGACTGGCACTCTTCGGGAGTTACAACGGTTGTAACAGGCGTTTTAAAGACTGCTGTAAACAACAAATTTGGGCTAGCTATCTGTGGAGGTAAAGGAAAGGCTTCGATGCAAACGCTTTCAGAGATAAGTGAAGCTAGCGAAAATCTCGGTCTCTCTTCCTATAAGGCTAATCAGCTGCAATATGCAAGTCGGATGAGCGCTAAAGTAGATAACGCAGCGATACAGGCTGGATACCCGCTTTATCATCATGTCTTTGTCGTTGCAGAAAATGGGAAATGGGCTGTGATTCAACAAGGCATGAACATAGATGACAGAACCGCCCGAAGGTATCATTGGCTTTCTGAACACGTAAAAAGCTTCGTCGCTGAACCACACAAAGCCATAGTAGGCGACGTGAAAAGAGCGCGAGTTTTAGATATGACATCCCATGAGAGCGATAGTTGCCGCAAAGTATCAGTCGATGTTGTAAAGGAAAAACCTGAAAAAGTTATGAGAATGTTCAAGTCGATTCGTCCTGTCTACCAGAAATCTCTTCAAGAATGGATTCCGCATTCATCCGAAAAAGAATTGAAAGAGTACACAGCCAATTTTCTTTCGATGCCTGCTACAATCAATTGGAAAGCTTTAAAGAGAGCATATGAGTTTCAACCAGAAAACTACGAGGAACTATTAGGCTTAAAAGGAATCGGACCATCAACTGTAAGAGGAATAGCCTTGATTTCGGAGCTGATTTACGGCGAGAAACCAAGCTGGAAAGACCCTGTTAAATTTTCTTTCGCCTATGGAGGAAAAGACGGTGTTCCATTCCCAGTTGACAGAAAAGCGATGGATGAGTCAATACGTATTTTGAGAGAGGCTATTGAAAACGCCCGTTTAGGAGATAAGGAACGTTTAAGTTCCCTTCAAAGACTTAGACAATTCGTGCCGCCAGACATGAAAATTTGAAAAATCAAAAATAATGGATTTTTTCCAAAATCAAGCAGCGTTTTTAGAGTTCGCAAAGTTTCGAGAAGATTAACAATCAACTGTTTCGAAAAGTGGTCTTCCTATAATTTTCAGTAAACTAGTTATGGTTTAGCAATTCTAATCGATTCTATTAACTTTTGCTTCACAGGTCTTTTATAGTTATAACAAGTCTATTTTAGGCAATAATCAAGGAGATATGCTATGCGATTCCTGTTGGGAAAAGATGCTGATAAAAAGAAATCCATCGAGGAAGTTATAGAAACAGCTGCAAACAACCTCATGCAGAAAATTAACAGAAAAAACTCTTCAGAAATACCAAAGACACATAGTTCAGAAATAGTAAATGAGACGCTTAACAAAAACAAGAAAATCTCTAAAGCAGTTGTTGAAGCTTTAGCTAGACTGAGGTTGTTACGCGATGGGAGCAAAAAAGAGCACGAATCAATGCCGTCCAATCTCTCGCATAAAATATGATGTCATAATAGTTATTTTTTAATCAGTGCCGTCCAATAACTTAAAATATTTAGGGTAGAACAGCTTACGAGCGTGTAACATAATCTTGGATTCAATAGTTTTCGCACAAACTTCATAGTAACTTTTAGGATGTTCGCATATAAGGCATTTCTCAAGCGCTTCGTTTCCTTCGTAAATGTAGTCGCAATTTCGACATTTCCATTCTATAGGCGAATCTTTTTTTGAAGACTTTGCCTTGTTCAATGTTCTATACCTCTAAAGCTGTCGTAAGAAAGATAAAAAAATCTTTGATAGGTTTGAATAAAAAGGTAAAAATACAAATTATGCTATAAAACTGTGGGATGTTGAAAAATGAGTCTTGAAGATTTGTTTAATTTCTTCAGCCAACTTAGACCCGAGTTTTTACGATTTATTTTAGGTTTAATCGTTGTATTAACGGTAGCGATTGTTTATAAAATTTTCAGCAGGTCTATTTCTAAGATAGCTAAAAAAATTGAGCTTGACCCACACATAGAAAACTCTCTTCGACTTATACTTCGTGTTGTAGTGATCGTTGTTGCCGCCTCTGCGATCTTTGCTATATTTGAGTTCGATACAACATGGTTTCTCGGCGGCTCAGCGCTCGTAGGGGCAGCTTTAGGCTTCGGTTCATCTCAAACGATAAATAACATAGTCGCAGGTTTCTATGTCATTTTGACCAGACCATTTCAAGTGAAGGATTATGTCAAAATAGGTGATGTGGAAGGTCAGGTTGAGGAGATTTCAATAAACTACACAAAGTTATATACGCCTTCTTTCAATCTGCTCCTCGTACCTAATATCCAAGTTATGAACAGTAGAGTTTTGAATTGTACTCATGAAGGATTTATAAAATACACCTTCACTCTGGACATACCGCATGGCATGGTGTCATCGAACGAAGAGATCATAAAGCGCTGCGTAGAACCCGCCATAGAAGAGTTCTACCAAAAATATTCTGGTCTACACATCAGAAAACCAGAATACTACTTTGAAACAAGTGCTCCAATCGCCAGAACTTTTAAAATTCGCTTATTTATCCCTAAAGGAGAAGCCAAGACTCTATACAGTTTGAAACCAGAGCTTACTGACATGATCATTAACCTTTGGGATAGAGAAAGGAAAAAATAATTGATAATTAACCAGTAGCATTGCGGAGAGATGACAACATACTGAAACATTAAGTTAGCACTGACACAGTGAATTATTTTTACTCCGGTGGCAATACTCTAAATATTCTGCAAAACGACTATCTGTGCAACGGAGAGAAAAATGTATATCTGAGAATCGCCCTTACTTCGCTTTCGACATAGCTTTCCAGATGCCGAGCTATATCAGCAGCGGTTAAGATACCGTAAAGAATTCCTTTTCTAGACACAGCGAGCCTCCTAATTTTATGTTGCTCCATGAGCTTAGCTGCCTCTACCAAATCTGCATCTGGATCAATAGTTATCAGAGGTGTAGACATGATCTCGGCAACTTTAAGGCTTTTAGGGTCCAACCCGTTTCCAGCAACATTCCAAGTAACGTCTCTCTCGGTAATTATGCCGACAGGTGTGCATTGTCTCAAGATGATTGCGCAACCTTGTCCTTTTTCGCGCATAAGCTTTGAGGCTTCGGCAACTGTTACGTTTTCGTCGACAGTAACTATGTCTTTTCTCATAGCGTCAACTACTTTCAAAAATTTCACCTATTCACATTAACATCAAAACCTTTAATTATATTTCAATTTAAGCTTCTTAAAAGCTTTCTTTATGTATAAACATAAATTGGCGGAAAAAATCATTTTTTAGGATACAAGTGACATGCCACTGAATGTCCACTTTTAATTTCAAACAATTCCGGCTCTTGAGTACGGCATATCTCCCCAATGTAAAAGGGGCATCTTGTGTGGAATCGGCATCCAGACGGTGGATTGATTGGGCTTGGGATCTCTCCAGGGATGACTACTTCGCTTCGTTTTATTGTGGGATCTGGTACTGGCACGGTGGAAATCAAAGCCTTTGTATAGGGATGTAACGGTTCGTAAACTATGTTTTCTGTTGACCCCATTTCCATTATTTTGCCCAAGTACATAATGATGATTCGGTCGCATATGTGCCGGGCTAATGCCAAGTCATGGGTAATATACAAGAAAGAAGTATTAAATTTTTCAACCAGATCAAGCATCATGTTTAAGATTCCAGCTCTAATCGAAACATCTAACATTGACACGGGCTCATCAGCAACTAGGAATTCAGGGCGGAGTACAAAAGCTCGGGCTATGGAAACCCTCTGCCTCTGACCGCCGCTTAATTCATGGGGGAACCTGAAAAGGAATTCTTCGGGAGGCAATAACTCAACCGCTGCGATGGTCTCTTTCACTCTTTTATCTATATCAGCCGGGTCGCTCAATGCTTTCTGAACCCTCAAAGGCTCTGCAACGATATCGGCGACAGTCATACGCGGATTTAAAGACTCATAAGGGTCTTGGAATATTATCTGCATTCTACGACGTAATGGTATCAATTCATTTGCTGGAAGGCTTGTTATGTCTTTGTTGTCGAAATATATTTTTCCGCTTGTTGGATCAATCAGCTTCAGCAGTAGTCTTCCAGTGGTTGTTTTTCCACTTCCGCTTTCTCCAACTAAACCAACTACCTCTCTCCTCATTATTTCGAAATTGATTCCATCAACTGCACGGACGAACATTTGCTTTCTTGAAAAAAAGGTTTCAAAGAAGCCTTTCCTTACTGGAAACCATTTCCGCAGATTCTCAACCTTTAGTAATGTTTCTTCATTTTCCACGGTTTGTTTCATCTCACGCCTTTTCGACGAGGTAACACGCAACGTAACGTTTTCCTACTTTCACTAGTTTAGGTTCCTCTTTCCTGCAAATATCCATAACATGTGGGCATCTAGGATGGAACCTGCATCCCGAAGGCGGATTTAAAAGGTCAGGAGGCGATCCTGGAATGGAAGTTACACGTCTTTTTTCAGATTTGATGTTTGGAAAAGCAGCTATTAGACCCTGCGTATAGGGATGTAACGGTTCCTTATAGATGGTCAAGATGTCTCCTTGCTCTACAATTTTACCTGCATACATAATGGCGATTTTATCACAAGTTTCAGATATAATCGAGAGATCATGAGAGATCAATATCATCGCCAAATTCAGCCTTTCCTTCAACTCTCTCATAAGCCTTAACACCTGCGCTTGTACTATGACATCTAAAGCGGTTCCAGGCTCATCTGCAATTAAGAGATCTGGGTTACACGCCAGGGCCATGGCAATCAACGCACGTTGCCTCATCCCACCACTAAACTCATGAGGATAACTATTAGCTCTTGTATGTTGAATACCCACCGTTTCTAAGAGTTCATTTACTCTTTTTAGGGCATCTTCTTTGCTTATATTAGGCTCATGGAGGGTTATAGCTTCAAGGATTTGGTCCCCAACTTTGTAGACTGGATTAAGAGCGTTCATGGCGCCTTGGAAAACTATTGATATCTCCTTCCATCTTATCTTCCGCATTTCTGATTCTTTAAGCGCAACGAGATCGTTGCCTTTAAACAGTATTTTTCCTCCTAAGATTTTTCCGCCTGAAGGTAAAAGTTTAAGAAGAGATAGTGCAACTGTGGTTTTTCCACATCCAGATTCCCCAGCTAACCCCATCATCTCACCTTTTTCAACTTGAAAACTAACTTTATCTACGGCTCTTACTGGTCCCCTGAGTGTAATATAATGAACCGTC
>JAWBOR010000014.1:0-4038 GCA_038826015.1 Bathyarchaeia archaeon | reverse complement strand
GTCAGGTCTTGAACATCTAGCATAACCATGTTTTTCAACCTTTCGCACTATTTTTTAAAGCTCTACAGATACTTTGAGATATAAACCTTCGCGTTTTCGCAAGTTAACCTCTAAATCACGCATTGCTATTGTTTCCTTAGAGTCTCCGTCTCAGCTTTGGATTAAGCACTTCGTCAAGGGTGTATCCGAGCAAAATGAACGATAGTGATACCAGCGCTATGCTTATGCCTGGAGGGACTATCCACCATAATTTTTCAATACCATTGTTAGCTTGGGCGTCATGAAGCATTCTTCCCCACGAAACCACACTAGGGTCGAAGAGACCAAGCCAGCTAAGAGCTGCTTCTAAAGTAATGGCACTTGGGACAGCTAGCGCCAGCGAAACATAAATTAAGGATACGACATTTGGAAGTATATGTTTTTGTATTATGTAGAGTCTGCTAGCTCCAACAGCTTTTGCCGCTTCAATAAAGGGTCTCTCTTTTAGGCTAAGTGTTTGAGACCTTACAGTTCTTGCGAACCCCATCCATCCGAGCAAACCAATGATAAATATAATGTTCCACAATGAAGTGCCAATGACAGCGATTAAAACTATGAGTAACGGCAACCCAGGCAAAACTAGCAGCATATCAGTAAACCTCATTAAAACATCATCTATGATTCTTCCAAAGTAGCCTGAAACCAGTCCCACAACCAACCCGATAATTACAGATAAAACAGCTGAAAGTAAGCCCACAAAAAGCGAGATTCTTGCTCCATGGGCAAATTGTGACCATATGTCTCGACCTCGGTAATCTGTTCCAAGAAGACCGTAAGCAGCACCGTAAAACCTTACGTTCAAATCATCAATATAGACCCTGACTTCATCCGTTTTGCCAAGAGTTTCTGGTTTGTCATCAATAAATAATACCCAAATGTCGTACACGTAGTTAGCCGGTTCAGCGAAGACTATTTTCGCAGGGTCTGCCCACGTAGTATTGCCGACCCTTTGCTTAAAGGCTGGATCATAAGAATCTATAAACGGAGGATAATCCCTAGGATCAGGCTTTATCCCTTTCATATTAATATTCTCAATTTTCACACTCCAAAACGCGGGATATGATGGGGTCTTTCCAACCTGTCTGATTGTCACGAAAATTCTAACAGGTATTTTTTCAACTCCTTTGGAAGCGTATACTGTCAAATTGCAGTTGAATCTGGGTGGTACACCGTAAGACCAAAAGAACTCTTTCGTAAGATGAGCTTCAACAGTGCCTGCTAACACCTCAGGGTCTTTTCGACTAAAAACTATGGCAGCGCTTCCGTTGCCTACATCAAGGTGATAGCGAAGAGTAATTTCAGCCTTTTCGTTGAATAATACCGTAAAATTCCATTCGCGGAAAAGTGAAAACGGAGTGGAAAATCCTGGTTCGTCAACTAAAACAAAGTTCTCATTCAATTTTTCGCCTCCCGGTAAATTTCTAAACCAAACAGGCACAGCGAAGTCTGCTGCTACAAAAGTATCGTTCACAGGATCATGTGTTGTAAGAACAGGAGCCGCCAGCGCTGTTGCAATATATATGATGAGGATTATAATTCCGAAAAGCCCTCGTTTGCTATGTCTGAACAATTTCCAGAAATCTTTGAGTCTTCTGATTTGATTTTTCACTTTAGATCTATAAGTTATACTCATCGTGTTTCACTCATATTTTATTCTAGGGTCGATTACGCCGTAAAGAAGGTCCGCTATAAAATTAGCCGCAATAACACATAGGGCTATTAAGAAAAAGATGCATTGCATAACAGGGTAATCTGTGAAGTCTATAGCCTTCCAAATCCACATTCCCAGACCAGGATAAACGAAAACCTGTTCTGTTATGATCGCTCCGGAAAGTATGAAACCAATAGAGATGGCTGCGTTGGTTATGAGAGGTAGAGAAGCGTTTTTCAGTGCATGTTTAAATAAAACCGTCCTTTCCTTAATTCCTTTCGCTCTAGCCGTCACAATATAGTCTTCAGTCAGAGTCTCCAACATTGTGGCGCGTGCGAGAAGCAGATAACCGCCATACATAAAGAGCGTGAGAGTTAAAGCTGGTAGAAATAGATGCCATAGACGGTCCAAAACATCTACAAAAATGTTTGGAGGCGGGTTAATTGGTGAAAAAGATGTGGTTCCTACGCTTGGGAACCATCCTAGACGATAATGGAAAACCAATAAAAAGATCATACCCATCCAAAAAGTTGGAAGAGAATATGTTGTTAAAGAAGATACGACTAAGAGGCTGTCTATGGGGCTTCCCCTTTTATGTGCTGACACAACTCCTAAAATGATTCCAAGTATGATAGATATTATGGTGGAGACGCCCACTAAGAGAATGGTGTTTGTGAGACGTTCTGCTATTTCGTTTGCTACGTAATCTCCAGAGATGTAGGATATCCCAAACTGTCCGGTTAACATGTTTCGCATGTAAGTTATAAATTTTATGTGGAGTGGTTGAGTTAAACCCCACAGATTCCTCATTTCTTCTACTTGCTTTACGTTTTGTAGGCGGGAGGGGTTCGCAAACAGTATCATGGGGTCTCCAGGCATCAGCTGAAATATGATGAAGTTGATGGTAAGTACGAATAGGATAAGAACGAAAGAGTATGCCAATCTTTTGATAATGTAGGTTTGAAGACCCATTATTATTCACTTTGATTAACATTATGTGAGTATGGAAATATTTTAAGTTTTATTTTTCTGATAGGAAATATGTTGAAAAGCTTTAAATTTGAATATGGAGATTCATTTAATGGAAAAAAACAAGGGGAAAGTCATGAAACGGAAAAGTGTAATTGTGTTGGCAATGATTGCTTTGCTGATGACTCCATTTCTCAGCGTTGTTCCAACATCTACGCAAGCCCAAACGTATGGACCATGGATGGACTATTTACATATCAAAGTCTACGGTAACCCCGATGCAGAGTTTGCAGCTTTAGACACTGGAGAAATAGACTTTACTGATTGGCCATATACTAAGCCATGGATCGACAAGTTTGCAGCCAAACCAGATGAAGTTACCTTGCTGGGCTATTCAGAAATTGGCACATGGGAATTTGACTTCAATTTGCAGAAATGGCCAACAGGCTGCGATGGTTCAGCTCCGCATAAAAGACAACGCCCTGAAACCGGTGCGGGTGACGGTAAACCGCCGAGTTCGGGAGCTGATTGGGATCCAGCAACTGAAACATGGAAAGTCTACTTTGACCCTGAATGCCCACATTGTCAAGCAGCTTGGGGTTTCAGGTTAGCCTTGAATTATTTGACGGATAAATCATATATAGTGACGGAGATATTGAAGGGTTATGGCTATCCAGCTGTGACATGGGTTCCAACGCCTGCTCTCGCCGGCTGGCTTGACATGGAAAACCTCACAGGCTCAAGCTTCATTTACCATGGGCCTAACGGAGACGTAAAGATTGACAGCTTAGTTTTCAGCTATAATAAAGATAAAGCAAAAGCGCTATTGGATGCAGCGGGTTTCACCCTGATCACAACAGGTCCGGATGCTGGAAAGAGACAAGATCCCCGCAAACCTGCAGGTCAAGCATTAAATCCATTAATCTTCTACATTCGATTGGACGATCCGAACAGAGAGGCTGCTGGTTTGAAGCTTGCCGCTGAAATGAAATCCGTAGGAATTCCTGTGGACGTGCGTGATGTCGAAAAGACTGTTGCCTTCAAGTCGGTAATGGTCGAATATAACTATCACATTTACACTGGTGGCTATTCATTCGGTGCAGACCCAACTTTCCTGCAAGGTACTTTCCAATCATCTCAATACTGGGCTCCAATAGGCTGGTCTGGAGGTTTTCAGGGTTTCTGCAACGTTGAAGCTGACTATTGGATTGACAAAGTCTTTAAGGGAAGCACATTGGAAGAAGTATTGGAGGGGGTACACAAATCCACATACCTATTGAACAAATATGCGGTTGGACCAAACTTATGGGCGACTGCAGGCGTGCAAGGATACAGAACAGGCTGGAAAGGTGTAGTCAACCATGAAGGGTATGGTCCCG
>JAWBOR010000013.1:23844-25641 GCA_038826015.1 Bathyarchaeia archaeon | reverse complement strand
ATGCTGGCCGATGCATTCCAATAGCTAAGAAACTTGAAAAACGTGCTGAAATCTTATTCTCAACTTACGGAGATGCCGTGAAATATGTGGAAAAAGAAGGATTTCCCCTAGTTGAATCGCCTTCACTATGGTTCATGGTTAAACCCGACGGAACAGTAGATTTCAGACAAACTGCAGTTAGACCAGGGCCTTTCATCGGTACATTTACGTTGATGAAACAAGTGGAGACGGAAATTAAGTTTATTAAGGCGTTCAAACCAGATGTGGTTGTTTCCGATTCCCGTGTGTCTACAATAATAGCAGCAAAAATGCTCAAGATTCCGGATGTTTGTATTCTCAATCAGTTCCAAATAATAATTCCTCGCAAAACCAAGTTTTTGAGGTTGGCTAAACTTGTAGATACAGGTACTCTCGCAATGATTGGAAAAATATGGACCAGTGGTGTAACGCATCTTATGATACCGGATTTCCCTCTTCCTTACACATTATCAGCTGGAAACCTTAGGATTCCTCTTGCTTACCAAAAACGTGTGAAGCTTATCGGTCCGATTCTTCCTATTTCGCCTCAAGAACTCCCAAGCAAAGAGGAGCTGAGAAAGAAGCTCAATTTGGATAAAACGTCTCCCATAATTTTTGTGCCCCTCAGCGGTCCAGTTATAGAACGGGCTTATATTACCGAGACTCTTAAACAGATTTTTATGAATTTTCCCAAAGAATACCAAGTTGTTATGTCTCTTGGTTATCCAGAAGCCTCATGCATACCGACACGGCATGGGAATGC
The DNA here is from genome assembly GCA_038826015.1 of Bathyarchaeia archaeon. Classification (GTDB taxonomy): domain Archaea; phylum Thermoproteota; class Bathyarchaeia; order Bathyarchaeales; family DTEX01; genus JAWBOR01. The sequence goes on along the minus strand of JAWBOR010000013.1, from coordinate 24,860 downwards.
CCTTATTTACGGTTGGATTCCCAACAAATTTGAGTATTTGAAAGCTTGCGACCTTGTAGTATCGAGAGCAGGGCACGGAACCCTAACTCAAAGCATTTGTTACGGAAAACCGATGATTCTCATTCCAACTCCGAGCCATACGGAGCAAGAGAATAATGCGCATAGAGCTCAAGATTTAGGTATAGCCAGAGTTATGGAACAGAAGGATGTGAACGAGAAATCTCTCATGAGAGCCATCAAAGAAATGTTTTCTGATGGTTCTTGCATGAAAAGAATTGAACAAATTCAAAAAGATGTTTCTGGTCTGAATGGCTTAACCACAGCGGTTGAAACAATTATCCATGTTGCCGAAATCCATAAGTAATTTTATGAAAAATCACCACACTTTCATCTTTGACCTTTGTAGCCCATTCCGAGAACATAAATCTCTGCGCTTTCCGCTCTGCTGGCTTTTGGTTTAATAACTTTAACAAATGAAAAAAGATTTCTTACTTTTCTCAAAAAAGAATCTGCCATATCACCTTGAAAAAGCTTAACGAAAAAATTTCCTCCGTTTTTTAAGATTGAGGTTGCGATCTTCAACGAGGATTCAGCCAGTTCTATTTGTCTGGCATGATCAAGCTCCCAGATACCTGAGACATGTGGCGAAACGTCTGAGATTACAACATCTGCTGGATGCGGCAATATGGCTTTAATTCTTTGGGTTAATTCGGGCTCTCTTATATCTCCAACAATGGAGTGAACATTAGAATAATCCAAGGGTTTAATATCGTTAATGTCCACGCCTAATACAAATCCTTTCTCGCCTACGAGCTTTCTTGCTATTTGTAACCAACCACCTGGAGCCGCACCTAAATCTACAACGACATCGTTTGGCCGAATGAAAAAATGTTTCTCCACAGCTTGAAGAATCTTATACGCAGCACGGGAGCGGTATTCCTCCTCTTTTGCTTTTCTGTAATAGTAATCATTTTTCCGTTTTCTCACCCATTCCTTAGGCAACTAGTTGTCACCTA
>JAWBOR010000013.1:0-23834 GCA_038826015.1 Bathyarchaeia archaeon | reverse complement strand
ATGTTTCTCTTTGGTAAGATTCAAGAATCCAATCTGTTAGTTTGCTGCAGTTTTCAGGCGATATTTTACCGCCAGCCCCGCATTTTATGTTTTCTTCACATATTAAACATGGGCATGTTAATATTGCGTCGATTGAAACAGGTTGTTTCTTAGAATAAAGTCTATAGGTCCATCGTCCATTAGAGAGCTCGCGTTCTCTGTGAATTAAACCTTTATTCTCTAGTTTGAGCGATATTCGAGAGCCCTCTCTACTGCTTGCCTTCATTTCTCGCCATAATTCGGACTGAAGGACTCCTTTGTCTCCCATATTCATTATGAGGTGCAAAGCTTTTTGTTCTAAATCATTTTGTTTGGGCATCGCATTATCCTCAATATATGTAATAATAAATATCAAAACTTTCACATAAAGTTATAGATGTTTTAATTTCTAGGCTTTAGCAAATCGCTAACGTTCATATAGGTGTAAACTTTTTGTGTTCATCCATATCTTTAAAAATCTTCTTTTTACATAGTTTATTGTGTGCATAAAGGCTACTGTTTAGGAATTGAAAGCACAGCTGACGATTTCGGTGTAGGAATCGTAACATTCGACGGCGAGATCTTAGCCAATGTTAACAGCGCTTACATATCTGAGAAAGGGGGGATACACCCAAGAGAAGCCGCTAGACACCATGCTATGGTCGCTGGAAAAACTTTGGCAGAAGCCTTTAAAAAAGCTAAAATAGAACCCGAAGAATTGAATGTGATAGCTTTTTCTCAAGGACCCGGTTTAGGTCCTTGTTTACGTACAGGCGCCACCGCAGCTCGGGCGCTAGCATCTTATTTAAATGTCCCTCTTGTCGGTGTGAACCATTGTATTGCTCACGTTGAAATTGGGAAGAAAATCAGCGAAGCTAAGGATCCGGTTGTTCTTTACGTTTCTGGAGGGAACACCATAGTCACGGCTTTTGAAGCAAAAAGATATCGCGTCTTTGGAGAAACATTGGACATTGCAGTGGGAAACTGTCTAGACGTTTTCGCAAGAGAAGCAGGGTTAAAACCGAAAGACGGAAAACCGCTAGGTGCAATAGTTGAAGAATTAGCAGCGGAAGGTGAGATCTTCATTCCGTTGCCTTACACAGTAAAAGGTATGGATCTTTCTTTCAGCGGGCTTTTAACAGCGGCTGTTTCTCTGCTTCAGAGCGGGAAACATAGACTTAAAGATATTTGCTTCAGTTTCCAAGAGACAATCTTTTCCATGCTGACCGAGATAACTGAGAGGGCTCTAGCTCACACCGAAAAACCTGAAGTTCTGTTAACCGGCGGGGTTGCTGCCAATAAAAGGCTTCAAACCATGCTTAAAAATATGGCAGAAGAACATGATGCCAGATTTTGTGCTGTGCCGAAGGAATATGCTGTGGATAATGGTGCAATGATAGCCTGGACCGGTGTGCTTCATTATAAGCATAAAATGACGGTTCTTATCGAAGAAAGTTTCGTTAAGTTAAAGTGGCGACTCGACGAGGTTGAAGTTCCATGGATTGAAAACTATGCCATTTAAGAAGGAATTCAGTTCATCAATCTAAAAATATTGAAATGTTTCTGCAAAAATGCGTCAATTCTTCGTTTTATTCGAGGTGTAACTAAAACATAGCAAAATTATTATTTACAAGTTTTATATGGATAACTGAAAACTTTCATTAGAGATCAAAAATGAAAATAATGGAATTAAAAACCTTTTTTGGTTGCAATATGTCGACCTGTAGAAGAGGGCGTCGTTATATTTTTGTTAAGTTGATGACAGATGAAGGAATAGATGGAATAGGTGAGTGAACTGCTGGGACTCATGGACCGGGAGGAAGCTAAAATGCAGCTAATCGAGAACTTAGGGAAACATTTCGTATTAGGATCTGACCCGTTTAGGATCGAAAGCCTGTGGCAAAAATGTATACATGCGATTACAATTATCGGCATCCAGAGTCGACCACTACTGTTGCTTGTTTTAAGCGCCATCGAAATGGGCTTGCTGGGGCATTTTGGGAAAGTGCTTGAGACACCCCGTCTACAACTTGCTCCGAGGTATGTGTAACGAGAAGCCGAAAGTCTACGTAGGTGTGGAGTTCAATGAAGATGTTGTTGTGGAGCATCCTTATAAAATTATAACGTGAAAAATACCGTTTATACTAACAAAAAAATGTAGTGCTTTTGTAATCGGGTTGAGTGAATATGTTAATTAAGAAGGGTGCTGAAGCCAGTCTTTATCTTGAAGAATGGCATGATCGAAAAGTGATCTTAAAGAAGAGACACCCAAAGAAATATCGTATACCGCAGTTGGATAGAGAGATTCAAGTTCAGAGAACTAAGCGTGAGCCACAAATCATCCATAGGGCCAAAGAAGCCGGCGTTCCCACACCCATTGTATTTATGGTGGATCTAACTGAAGCATCGATTATAATGGAGTTTGTTGAAGGAAAACAGGTTAAGCATGTCCTCAACGATTTGACACCTGAGGAAAGGAGAAAACTGTGTCATTACATCGGAAGATTAATCGGTAGGCTTCATAGTAACGACATTATTCACGGCGACCTTACAACGTCGAATATGATCTTAACACCTCAAAATAACGTTGTGTTCATCGATTTCGGCCTCAGCGAACAGACAAAGGAATTGGAAGCAAGAGGCGTAGATCTTCATCTTATGAAAAGGGCTCTTGCAAGTACGCATTATAAATATGCTGATGAATGCTTTGCTACAATTATTGAAGGTTACAAAGAAGAAATGGGTGAAGAGGCTAAAAAGGAGGTTTTGAAAAAGATAGAAGAAATAGAGAGAAGAGGAAGGTATATCTCGGAAAGGTAATTTTGGAGTAAAGGATAAGATGACGCATAAATCGTTTCCCTTGGGAAAATTGATCTTCTTTGCAACTGGAAATATACATAAATTTAACGAAGCTAGAAAGTTACTAGCAGAATACAACATTGCTACTGCTATGCTTAAGATAAGAACGATAGAAATCCAGGACAATGACTTAGAAAATATCGCTAGGACCAGAGCCTTGGAAGCTGCAAACAAAAGTTATCTGCCAATCATCGTTGAAGACGCAGGGCTCTTCGTTGACGCGCTAAACGGTTTTCCAGGACCCTACTCATCATATGTTTATCTGACTATAGGAAAAGAAGGAATCTTAAAACTATTAAATGGTTGTGAAAACCGAAAAGCTTGTTTCAGATCGGTTGTTGCATTTTGCATCTCTAAAAATTTTTTAAAATGTTTTCACGGCGTAGCAGAAGGAAGAATAGCGAACAAAGTTAGGGGAAAATCCGGCTTTGGGTTCGACCCGATTTTTGAACCAATCGAATACCCGGGAAAAACATTTGGTGAAATGACGCTTGATGAAAAGAACAAATATTCCCATCGCGTTAAGGCTTTGAGAAAATTTGCTGAATGGTATAAATCGGAATCCTAAAATTTTTGACAAAGCTTTTAAATATGTGAACGCTTTGTTTTCAAAGACGCGAACGGAGGATGAAAAGTGCCCAAGAAAGAGAGAGGTCGATCAGAGTCTACACGACCTATTGTCAAGAGAAGCCCTTCGTGGTGTAGGTATCAACCTGAGGAAGTGGAGGCATTAGTTATCAAGCTTGCGAAAGACGGAAATCCTCCAAGCAAAATCGGCGTCATCTTAAGAGATCAATACGGTATTCCCCTAGTAAGGCCAGTAACAGGAAAAACCATCACTGAAATATTGAAAGGGAATGGTCTGGGACCAGAAATCCCTGAGGATTTGGATGCACAGCTGAAAAAAGCTGCAAGGCTACATGTGCATCTTGAAAATAATAGAAAAGATAGAAATAACATGAAGGCTCTTCAAGCTGTGGAAGCTAAAATCCGACGTTTGGCAAAATACTATAAAAGTAAAGGCGTGCTACCTGAGGATTGGAAGTACACTTCTGCGACCTATGTCTTCAGATAGACCAATCAGGAATCCTCTTGGCAGTCGAGAATAAAATGTCTCAGGATTTATTGGATGAAACTCGAAAAGCAACTTGTCTTCTTTTAGAACATATTAAAAAAGAGAAAAGTGTTCTTGTAATTTCCCACATGGATGCTGATGGTCTCGCAGCCGCAGGGATAATCGGGGTGTCTCTAGCAAGGGCTGATGCCAACTTTCGCATTAGAATTGAAAGATGGTTCAATGAAAAGGTAATGAAAGACGTAGCCTCCGAGAAAGATTGTTTAACTATTCTAGTAGATATGGGAAGCGGATACCTTAACATTTTAAATGACAATATGAAAGGTAAACCTCTCATCATACTTGACCATCATCAACCAATTGAGAAGGAATCTGAAACTTTCATCCATGTAAACCCCCACCTTCACGGAATCGATGGTTCACGAGGCATCAGCGCCTCAGGAATAGCCTATTTTGTTGCCAAAACGCTTTCAGAAAGAAACACCGATCTAGCATACCTTGGTGTAATTGGCGCTTTAGGAGATTTGCAGGATAAATACAACGGGCGAAGACTTGGCGGCGTCAATGAACTCATCGTCGAAGAAGCTGTTAAAACAGGCTACCTCCAAACCGAGACAGACCTTCTTTTCTTTGGAAGAGAGACGCGCCCAATTCATAAAGCTTTGGCTTATACAACAACTCCTTTCATTCCTGGCATCAGTGGTGAAGAAGACAAGAGTTTAGCGTTTCTTATGGATTTAGGTATTAAACCCAAAGAAGGCGAGAAATGGCGGGCTCTAAGAGACCTTTCAAAAGAAGAGAAACAGAAGATTTTTTCAGCTTTAACAGAATACTTTGTTTCTAAAGGTCTCAAAAGCGATGTCGCAATGAATCTTCTAGGCACCGTGTATATACTTAACAGAGAAGAACCTTGGACCCCTCTTAGAGACGCGAGAGAGTTTGCTTTACTTTTAAATGCCACGGGAAGAACTGGAAAAGCAGGTTTAGGCGTGGCTATATGCATGGGGGATAGAGGAATGAGCCTTGAAGAAGCTAACAAAACCTTAGAGGAATATAAGCAGACTATTACGAAATACCTTAAATGGCTTGGAGAGAATCCAGACCGCATAGAAGAATTGGAAAGTATATACGTGCTCCATGGAGAACAAGTAATTGATGAAAAAGTAATAAGCGCTATTTCCTCAATTTTATCTACTAGTTTACCAAAGATTGAAAAACCCTTAATCGCCTATTCTACAATTCCTGAAGAAAAAATAATTAAAATTTCAGCTAGAACCGTTGATGCAATGACGTTGAAAGGTTTTAATATCGGCGAGGTTCTCCGATTGGCAGCGGAAAAATGCTCTGGAACGGGTGGGGGACATAACATCGCCGCGGGCGCTCAAGTTCCATATGAACATAAAGCTCAATTTTTAAAGTGTGTAAACGAACTTGTAAAAAAACATTTACAGAGCCTAAAAGATGATGGAAGCTAAAATAACTATAGTTTACAAGGATGCGAAAGAAGCTAAGGCTATTTCAGCGGCTGTTTCTCCAGATAACATTAAAACGCCTCAAAGTATTCATATAGATACATCCGCCACAGACACTCATGTGGTTACTTCTATAAAATATGACGGCGATAATATCATGACGTTCTCTTCAACAATAGATGACTTCTTAGGATGCGTCTCAGTTGCGGAAAAAACCTTTTCGGCGCTAAAGAAAAAAGGCTGAAACGGTCCTTGTTAAAAATGAAATGTCTCCAAATATATGGAGCACAATAAAAAGGTTTTTTAGGTTCATCCATTTACTTCTGAAAGAAGAAGATGTTAGATATAAAGAGGTGATTTAGTTTGTCCGTCTTTGCTGTACCCGGAGCCTATGATCGCGCCATCACTGTTTTTTCTCCAGATGGGCGTCTTTTCCAAGTGGAATACGCACTTGAAACCGTGTATCGAGGCTCAACTATTATAGGTGTTACATGCCCCGAAGGAGTTGTAATCGGGGCGGAAGAAAAAACAGAGTCGCCATTACAAGATCCGAATTTCAGTCAAAAGATCTATGAAGTAGATGAACATTTAGGCGCTGCAGTTGTAGGTTTAAGCTCGGATGCGCGAATATTAATCGATGAAGCCAGAGTTTATGCTCAGAGTAATAGATTGATGTATGATGAGCCGATCGATGTGGAAATGGTCGCAAAAAGAATAGGCGATATAAAACAGATGTATACACAACATGCCGGTGTAAGACCTTTCGGGGTTTCAATGATTTTTGGCGGAGTAGACAAGATAAAAGGACGGGTATTCACAACGGATCCAAGCGGCTCTTACAGATCCTACAAAGCAGTAGCGATAGGGATTGGACGGGAAACCGCTGAGAATGTGTTGAAGGAAGAGTACCGAGAAAACTTAACGTTGGAAGAAACAATAAAATTGGCAGTAAAATGCCTAGTAAAGTCTCTACAAGCTAGGGGAGAACCGATTAGGATAAAAATTGCTGTTGTGCCTTCAGATACAAAACGGTTTAGACAATTGTCCGACGAAGAGATAGAAAAATATCTGAAGGATGTCGTGGGCAGTGGAACTTGATGAGCAAGAGCTACACGATTGCACGTATAAACATGAGCGGGGAAAACTTTGAGATATTAGTGAAACCTGACCCAGCTCTATCTTTTCGCTCTGGAAAGCTCATATCGCTTTCAGAAATATTGGTAGCCGAGACAATCTTCAGCGATGCGAATAAAGGCTTGAGAGCTTCTGAGAAGAGGCTTAAAGATGCATTTGGAACATTGGATACTCACGAAATAGCAAAAATTATTCTCAGAAAAGGCACTCTACAATTAACCACTGAACAAAGAAAACGCTTGACCGAAGAAAAACGAAGGCAAATAATAGATTTCATAGCTCGGCAAAGCATCAATCCTAAGACGAAACTTCCACATCCCCCAACACGTATAGAGCAAGCTTTGGAACAAGTTCGTTTTCCAATAGATCCTTTCAAAAGTGTTGAAGAGCAAGCTAATGAAGCGATAAAAGCTCTACGTTCAATTCTCCCCATAAGCGTCGAAAAGATGTCTGTTTCTGTGTGCATACCCGCAGAATACGCCACGCGAGCTTACGGGGTTGTGAAGAACTTTGGAACGATAAAGAGCGAAACGTGGCTCAGCGACGGATCATGGTCTGGCATAGTTGAAATGCCAGCGGGACTGTACGGTCCTTTCCTTGAAAAAATGGGAGAAATAAGCCGCGGAAGCATTCAGGTTAACGTAATAAAATAAGCAAAAGGAGAATACAACTTGGTCTTCTTTTTTGAAAATAAACAGATAGTAACTCCAGGCGATCTTCTCGCTGAAGGAGATTATATAACAGGAGAAAATACATATGTGGAAGATGCTAAGATTTTTGCCAGTCGACTCGGGCTTGTTGAGTATGAAGGAAGAAAGGTTCATGTTGTGGCTTTGAATACTTTTTATGTTCCTTCAGTGGGGGATCAGGTCGTAGGAAAGATTTTTGAAGTAAGCATAAATGGCTGGGATGTAGACATCAATTCGCCATATGTGGCAACTTTGAGAGCATCGGAAGTTTTGAAAAAACCGTTCAAACCTCAAAGAGACGACCTCACAAGTTACCTTGACGTAGGCGACCTCATCTTAGCAAAGGTTATAGCATATGATCGAACGCATGATCCAAGTCTGACGATCCAAGAACCTGGACTTGGAAAAATAACTTCTGGTCAAATCGTAAAGGTTTCTCCAGCCAAAATTCCGAGGATTATAGGCCGCAAGGCATCCATGATTAATATGCTGAAACGAGAAACTGGGTGCAAAATAACGGTTGGACAAAATGGTATTGTATTGATATTAGGCGAAAACCCTGAAGACGAGAGATTAGCAATGCTGGCGATTCAAAAGATTGAGCAAGAAGCTCATACTTCGGGGTTAACAGACCGTGTAACGGAAATGATAAGAAAAGAAAGGGGTGTTGTTAAGGGATGACAGAACATATTAAACTAGTTAATGAAAATCAAATAAGATTAGATGGAAGAAAACTTAATGAATTGAGACCAATAAAAATGGAAGTTGGTGTGCTAAGCAATGCTAACGGTTCAGCGTATATCGAACAGGGCAAGAATAAAATCCTTGCTGCTGTTTACGGGCCTAGAGAAGTTCATCCACGTCATTTGGCTCTTCCTGAAAAAGCTCTACTCCGTTGCAGATATCATATGGCGCCTTTTTCTGTAGAAGAACGGAAGTCACCCGCGCCGTCCAGACGTGAAGTAGAACTATCTAAAGTGATTCAAGAAGCTCTCGAACCGTCATTATTTCTTGAACAGTTTCCTCGTACAGTGATTGATCTTTTCATTGAAGTCTTGCAAGCTGATGGAGGAACGAGATGCGCAGGTGTCACTGTAGCATCTCTCGCTTTAGCTGATGCAAGCATTCCAATGAAAGATTTGGTAGCAGCGTGCGCAGCTGGAAAAGCTAATGGATACTTGTTGCTTGATCTAAACGATCTTGAAGATAAAGAGGGTGAAGCTGACGTTCCGGTTGCCTATATGCCGAATTTTAATGCCGTTTCATTACTTCAGATGGATGGTCTATTGACTACGGATGAATTTAAGCAAATAATGGAGCTCGCTCTTGAAGGATGTAAACAAATACACAGACTCCAGAAGGAAGCCTTAAAAGCGAAATACATAGCGATTAAAGGGGAGGTGGAAGAAGATTGTCCTCTATAATGGTCTCACGCATACGAGAAAAACAAATAGCGCAGCTACTTATGATGGGGAAGAGGCTTGATGGAAGAGGCCCATTTGATTACCGCACACTCAAAATTGAGACGGGCATCATCGAAAAAGCTGAAGGATCAGCTCGAGTAAGCTTAGGTAGAACAGTAGTTATGGTCGGGGTTAAAATTGAGACAGGTGAACCGTTTCCTGATAGGCCGAATGAAGGTGTACTAACAGTTAATTCAGAGCTGGTGCCATTAGCTTCACCTGAGTTTGAAGCTGGTCCACCAGGCGAAGAATCCATAGAGCTTGCCAGAATTGTTGATAGATGCATTCGCGAATCTAAGGCTATTGAACTCGAGAAGTTGTGTATTGTTCAAGGGAAAAAGGTTTTTGTGATCTTTGTAGATATATACGTGCTTAACCATGATGGAAACCTAATAGATGCTTCATCCTTAGCGGCACTTGCAGCTCTTATGAACACAAAACTTTTTAATTATGAGATTGAAGATGGAGAAGTGAAGAAAAAACCCGGCTACACTGCGTTACCTATCAAGAATTATCCTATTTCGGTTACCTTTGCCAACATCAATGGGATAATGATTGTGGATCCATGGCTTGATGAAGAACAGGTTATGAGAACCAGATTAACAATAGCCTTCGATAAAGAAGGCAGGATCTGCGCGATGCAGAAGGGCGGGCATGGAACTTTAACGCCGCAACAGATTATGGAAACTATATTAATAGCCAAGGAGAAATCTGAAGAACTAAGGAAAATAGTGGTGAAAGACTGATGGGACGCAAGAGAAGAACTAAAAAAATAGGACCATCTGGAGGATTAGGTGTAAAATACGGTGTCACAGTTAGGAAAAGATACAGTGAAATCGTCTCTGGTTTACGTGAGAAGCATGTGTGTCCGCAGTGCGGGTTAAAAGCAGTTCGTAGAGAAAGCGTTGGTATTTGGACATGTAGAAAATGTGGTTTCAGATTCGCTGGCGGCGCATATATCCCATCAACTAAGCTCGGGGTATCTGCGGAAAGATCAACGAGAGGCACTTAGCATACAAGTTCAAAATATTATTTATACTGGTTGTCGGGATGATTTTGCTCACTACTTCCCATAGACCGACGAGAGGGATTAGAACGTTGTGCCGTGAGCTTACGCGTGTTATACCGGGCTTAATTAGAGTAAACAGAGGAAAAATGAGCTTATACGAAATTGCGGAGAAAGCCGTCGAGCTCAATGCGGAAAAAATAGTTATAATTGACCGTTGGAAGGGCGGACCTGGAAGAATCCGATTCTACAAAACAAGCAGAAACATTGCAAATCAAGTTTTGCCTCAAATATATTTAAGTGGCGTTAAGTTCCAAAGAGAGCTCAAAAAATTTAAGGGAAGAAGAATCATCAGCTCGCTTTTTATCGATGAGATGGATGGAAATAACCAAGAAGTTAAGAGATTGAAGGAAGAATTATCAAGTTTTTTTGGTGTACCGATAATGAATAGCAATGATGCTGCAACAAAATATTCAGTAGCTATGCGTTTTTCTGTAGATACCTCTGGTTTTATTAAAATCTCTTTTTATTCGTTGCCAAGTAATGTTGAAATCGGTCCCCGCATAATTGTTTCACATGTTGTGTGGCAGATTTGACTCAAAGAGCCTCGGCAATTATTCGTTTCGAGTTTCCTTGGGAAAAAGAAGCGAAAATAACACTGGAGGCTTTAAAACCTGAGGTTAAATCTTCTCTGAGACATCGTTCCAAGATTCAATTAACCCAGCAAGGCAGAGAACTCAGGCTTACTTTTGAAGCTAAGGATACCATAGCGTTGAGGGCATCGATTAATTCCTATTTACGGTGGCTTCATCTTTTACATGACCTTTATGAAACACTTGAATCTTCAAGTCAATAGCCGAGCAAAGTACAATCTACAATTTTCGTGGATTAGTTAAATAAGCGGCTTTCGCACATTTATAGAGGCAAAAAATGAGCAACGTAATGAAAAAAATCGCCCTTCAACATGTGCAAATCCTCTTTCAACGGGCAGAAGAAAATATACACGACAGACCTGATCTTTCACAGAAGTATGTAGAATACGCAAGGAAAATAGCAATGCGAACAAGGCTTCATCTTCCAAGACAATACCGAACTCTTGCCTGTAGGCATTGCAAAAAGTTTATTTTCCCCGGAGTGAGTTCACGTGTTCGTGTGCAACCCAAAAGAGAGTCACATGTAGTGATTACATGTCTCCACTGCGGTAAGCACATGAGAATACTGTTGAAAAGGAAGACTAAAGAATGACTAAACCTAAAATATTAATATGGACGCCATCTGAAGAGCCGACGGTTTGGATCGGTAAAAAAGGCTTTGCTGCGTCACTTATAAATGAAGTCTCTAAACAATTAGATAAAAGAGAAACCGTAAAAGTGAGAGTGTTAAGAACTGCTTTGATAAATGAAAATGCGAAGGAAATCGCTCAAAAGATAGCAGAAGAGACAAGATCGGAGATTGTTGCGATTCGCGGTCACACATTCATTATTCATAAATCAAAGAAAAGTTGAAAAGTATTTATAAGCCATCTTTAATAGTGAAAGAAAAGCTAAGAAAACTGAGGAAGGGAAAACTTTGCCAACACCCTACGATGTCCCGTCATCAATGCTGATCGAAAGGTTAGCTCGTTACCTAAAAAATAATATAGACAGCATTAGGCCGCCTGAATGGGCTCCTTATGTGAAGACAGGGGTCTACGCCCAAAGACCTCCACAAAATCCAGACTGGTGGTATATCCGTTGTGCGTCATTGCTTAGGAAGATTTACACTAAAGGTCCAATCGGCATAGAGCATCTTCGTTCAGAATATGGCGGGAGGAAAAGTTCAGGAGTTAAACCTCAACACACAAGGAAAGGAAGTGGCGCAATCATTAGCGAGGCTCTTCAGCAGCTCGAAGACGCAGGGTTAATAACAATTTTAAAACCTAAGGGGCGTATTGTGACTCCTGCTGGAAGAAAAATCTTGGATGTCCTATCGGCAGAAATTAAAAAAGAGTTGGAGAAAGAAAATCCTGGCTTGAAAAAATATTGAGATGGTGTAATCTTCCTATGAGTGAAGATGAGGAGGCGCTTGAAGAAATTCGTCGACGTAGACTTCAAGAACTGCAATATAAGGCATTGCAACAGCAGCAACAAGCAGAAGCTCAAGAACGCTTCGAACGAGAGAAACAAGCTATAATGCGACGATTGCTTACAACCGAAGCTCGTCAAAGGCTTGCTAACCTTAAGATGGTGAAGCCAGAGTTTGCTTCGCAGCTTGAACTTCAGCTGATCCAGATTGCACAGCAGGGAAGAATAAGTCTTCCCATCGATGACGAGCAATTAAAGGAAATTTTGAGAAGGCTACAGACGGATCGAAAAGAAATCCAGATAAGGAGGATTTAAAAAAAATGGCGAGATATAAACCAGTGGCAAAGAAACATCGATTGATAAAAGCATGTAGAAATAATAGGTCGGTACCAGCATGGGTTATCGCCAAAACCAGGAGAAAAGTTAGGAGAATCCCAAGAAGGAATTGGCGACGAACTAAATTAAAACCGTGAGGAAATGTGTATGGGCGCTGAAAAAAACGATAGTGAAAAGGAAGCGACAGAAGAAAAAATCGAAGAGGCAGCAAGAAAATCAGAAGAGGCCGAAGAAGTTGTTGAAAAAGCAAAGGAGAAAATAGAGCCAGAGAAAAAGACTGAGGCTAAAGAAGAGATAGTCGAAGAGAGAATATACACTGTGCCCTTTTGCAGAGCTTGGCTTGCCCCACGTAAAGGACGTAGCCCAAAAGCTATGCGTATGTTAAGAAGTTTCATTAAGAAAAACATGAAAATTGAAAGAGACTTGATAAATATTTCTGGCGAAGTGAATGAGAAAATTTGGAGTAGAGGTATCGAGAAGCCGCCACGTAAAATTAGAATCCGCGCTGCTAAGGACAAAGAGGGTATAGTAACTGTTTACCTTGCAGAAGAAAACTAATCCTATCCAGATTTTTCTTCTAGACATCTTTGGCAGTGCAAGTATTGGTATTTATCTCCGAGTGACCGATAGATTTATGATCGTCCCTAATCAGGCTCCAGCAAACGCTTTAAGAAAACTGGAAAATTGGTTCAAAATAAATGTGGTGCGAACCAATATAGGTTGTTCCATACTTGCAGGTTCATTGGTTTGTGCTAACTCTCATGGTTTGATTTTGCCTCATTTTGTATGGGAGGAAGAAGTCACTATCTTGAAGAATATTCCAGACATTAATATGACCATAATGAATACTAAAAAGACTGCATACGGAAACCTTGTGTTGGCTAATGACCGTGGAGCCATTGCCGACCCACGACTGAGAAAGGAAGATATTAAAGCGATATCTGATACCTTAGGTGTCGAAGTTGTAAGCGGAGAAATCGCAGGATTACCCTACGTCGGCTCTTTAGCAACCGCAACTAATAAGGGTGTGATGGCGCATCCATTGATTAAATCCGAAGAAGAGAAACTTTTAACAGACGTTTTGAAAGTCCCCGTGAGAGTTGGGACGGTTAATTGTGGAATACCTTATATAGCAACGGGGCTTATAGGAAATAGCTATGTTGCAGTCGCGGGTTCTCAAACCACAGGACCTGAACTCTTTATGATAGATGAAGCATTAAGCGGGGCTGATTAAGGTGAGTGAGAATAAATTTTTTAGAGTGATTGGCAAGATTAGAAAACCGAATTTTCGAACAGACTTTCAAAAAGAGATTCAGGCTTCTAAACCAGAGGATGCTGTGGAAATGGTTTACAAAATTTTAGGAAGTAAGCATAAGATTAAACGTTTCCACATAATAATTGACAGCGTTGAGGAAGTCGTTACTGAGAAGCCTAAATAGTAAGTCCTATAAAAATATCAAGAGGAGATAGAATGTCTACGGAGGAAGAAATCAGAAGACTTATGGTCGAACTTAGACTTTTAGAAGGAACCGCTGAAACTTTACAGGCGAGAATGAGCTTTGTGAATGCGGTTCTTAATGAGCTTAATTTAGCCAATAAAACGTTAGAAGGACTCGCCGAAAAAGGTAGAGAAGACACGGTATTCGTCCCAATAGGCGGAGGCTCCTACATCAAGGCTAAATTGGAAAACACAGATAAGATTGTATACGGTGTCGGAGCAGGCGTAGCAATAGAGAAAACACTGGACGAGACAAAAGGAGAAATTATGAACCGCATATCAGAACTCAACAAGACGAAACTCGCATTAGAACAACAATTCAGACAAATAATTCAAAGAATTCAAGAAGATCAGACTAGGTTTAGAGAATTGACAGCTGTGTCGGAGAAGCAAACATGAGAGAGAAGTAGGAATGTTTGAGAAGCTCCGTAACGGCCTAAGCAATCTCGTTAATAAGATTTCTACTATGGAGCTTAAACCTGAAGATTTACGTTCGATACTTTCAGATTTTAGTTTGGTCTTAGTAGAAAATGATGTTGCCTTAGTTGTTGCAGAATACATATGTAATGAAATCGAAAAGAGGATGGTGGGATTAAGAGTAAGCAGATTTGAAGACCGGAAAAGACTGGTTAAAGAAATACTAAGAACTGTTCTGCTTGAAACTCTCGAGGTGCCTAACAAAATCGACTTCTTAGAGTTTCTGGAGAAAAAACGAAGTATGAGAGAATCATTTATCATAGTTTTTGTGGGAATTAACGGAACAGGCAAAACTACAACCATAGCGAAAATCGCCAATTTCTTACTTAAGAAAAAATATTCTGTTGTTTTAGCTGGTAGCGACACATTTCGAGCAGGTGCCATTGAACAGTTAGAGGAGCATGCTAAGCGTCTTGGCGTCCACATGATTAAGCATCAATATGGTGCCGATGCAGCTGCGGTGGCGTTTGACGCCGTGCAGTACGCTAAGTCACGGGGCATAAATGTTGTGCTAATTGATACAGCCGGGCGAATGCAGACAAACAGGAACCTTCTGATGGAAATGGAGAAGATAATTCGCGTGGTTAAGCCTGATATGATACTTTTTATTGGTGATGCCTTAGCAGGCAACGATGCTGTGTTTCAAGCTGAAGAATTCAATAAATTCCTCAATATAGACGGCACTGTCTTAACTAAATTGGACGCGGACGCAAAGGGTGGAGCTGCAATATCAGTGACGTATGTCACGAAAAAACCAATTATATTCGTTGGTACAGGACAAAAATACGACGACCTCGAAATTTTTAATCCTGAAACAATAATTAATCGCATAATAAACTAAATCACAGTAATTTATGGCTCGTTTTTGCAAGGTAAATTTACGCCGAGATCTATGGGTGTGTCTTTGAGCTTCCAAAAGATAAACTTCTTTGAAAAAACAAAAAAATTGTGAGAAGGCCAAAAAATCAACTAAAATTTGTCTTGCGGATTACGATTTCAGAATTTCTCTCGGTATACAAGTTGCGAAAGTTCTTTTCTGGTCTTTTCCGATACCTGTTTTGGAACACCAATAGGCAGAATCGATATTAACCTATAGTTTTTAGGCGCATTCAAAAACGCCTTTATTTTTGCTTCAGATGAATCCTTTTTATCTTCTCTGTCAAAAACACCGATCCAACATGAGCCTAGTCCAAGACTCTTTGCAGCTAAGGCCATGTTTTCTGTGGCAGATGCCCCGTCTTCTACAAAGTGATAAGGGTCTTCTTTAGGGTCAACAAACACCGCAATACTAACAGGCGCTTCGATTATCGCGGCGCGAAAAGCTGTAGGTACATTATCACTAATATTCTTTTTAGTTTCCTTATCCGTTATACATAGGAACCTCCAGGGTTGACTGTTAAGCCAAGATGGCGCCCACCGTCCAGCCTCTAAAATCGCTTGAAGCTCCTCATCCTTAACAGGGGTAGTTTCAAACCGAAAAACGCTCCGTCTTGATTTGATTGTTTCTAAAACAGGATTATCCAAAATTCAACCACCCAATTTCAATGATTATTTTCTATAGTAATCAATCACTAATATGTATATAAGGTTTTCAACAGCAGAGAGTGTATTTTTCGTCCAGAAGTTCTATACATGTTTTACATTTTTATGCAGTCTCATGAAATGAGATAGCGAAAAAGAAACGTTATATTTAATAGACTATCCAGCTATTCTGAACTATTGTAAAAGCTTGGAATATTATGACTGAAGAATCTAAAAATAAGAAACCAATTTCGCCTGAGAAACTCCTCATCGATAACCCAACGGATTTTCAATTTCACGCTGCTTATGTTGCCTATTCTGACACATATGATAAAACTGTTGACCCCGAGATCAGAAAAAAACTTAATCAAAGCATTCTTGCTCTTCAACAGAATCAAATTGATTTTCAAACTTTTTATAGAAATATAAGCCAATATAGATCTATTGGCAGCTTTCAGCACAATGTAACCAAGTTTTTTATAAAAACGCAGAAGAAGCAAGAATGGCGCAGAGAAACACAAAAACGAGAAAGAAACAAAAGATATGGAAGATAACTATGGCGTCTTCCCTTTAATCTATCCTACTCAAATGTAGCTGGTCTGTTCTGAAGATAATTGTTTCTGAATTATTCCCACTGCTTATGCCACAAAAGGCAGTACAAAGATTTGCCAGTTCAATTTAATTTTTTATGAAAAGAAAAGGCGAAATGTTCGCCAGCCAGTGTTATGTTTCCTCTTTCTCACTTGCCTTTTTTCAAGGTTATTTCCATCGTTGAAACCATTCTAGTTCTGTTCTCGCCTTCTCTGGGAGCCATTTCTTCTGTTCCTATCGAGATCTTGTCGATCTTCAAGTCTTTCAGAAAACGGTTTCTAGTTATTTCAGCCACATCAACTGCCGTTGTGATTGCTCGTCCTCGAGCTTTCAGCGTAATTTCTTTAGCATCGGACCCTGATAGGCTCGTGATAATTGCTAGGACATAGCTCATTGTCGGTTTATTTCCGATAAAAACAGTATTTGATTTATCTGCCATTTTTACATCACTCCTTTTATTGTTGATTGTAGTGTCTAGCGTTGTTGTGTTCTCTTCGTCCTTTGATAAGAGAACACTTCTTGTGATATTATACGAACATCCTTATAAAATTAAGCAAAAAAAATCCATAAGTTGTTTTTATCATGGGTGCTGTGAGAAGGAAGAGATAGGTGATGAGGCAATTTTAAGAAAAAACACTAGTTATCTCACTATTTTATCTAATGATCATTTCTCAGAACAATGAGTGAAATATTTTTCAAATTCGGTACTATGATCTTCGCTCGTCCACAATAGGTTCAATGGAGCTTCACATCCGCTATTTATGATGCTTTAAATTTTATTATATGTCTCAATAATTCTTTTTAAAGGGAACAAACAATTTTCTTTTTATGCTTGCTCTCTTCAGAAGGATTGAAGATAAATAAAAATAATATTTTTTGTTACAAACATCATCTATCAACAGAACCAGCATCAGTTTGAACGTTATGGTTTTGCAGAGGCTTTAGCGCACTACTCATTGGAATTGATAAATGATGTGTTAACTTTTCCGTGTTAGTTTTCCGTGTTAGAATAGCAATTGACAGGGTATGCCTTCTTTATTGAATGCCATAGCAAGTTCCGTTTTCTTCTGATTAAAGAAGTTGTCGGTCATTGCATACTCCAGTTTGTGCTTCCTATAGACCCAATCCGCATAATGGTAATTCATTCTGTCAATCAATACATAATCCGTTTTTCCACTTAGCTTTTTCACAAGTTTTTCAGCTTCTGGTAGGAGAGGGGCTATCATTACGAATGTTTTGATGCCTGCAGAATGCAACTTCTCCAATGTTTCTATTCTATCTTCAATTCGCGGTGAATTAGGCTCAAAGATTTTCCTTATTGCCTCTTCAGCAGTGCTGATCGTAAACCCGACTTCAACTTGGCCAATCTTCAACAATTCTATGTCCCGCATCACGAGAGGAGATTTCGTTTGGACTGTAATAGGCCAACGGTGCCGCAACAGAATTTCGATACATTTTCTAGTAAGTTCATATTTTTTCTCAAGTGGTTGGTATGGATCACATATTCCACTGATCCAGACTCTGCCAACTCTCTTCTTTTTTACCTCGCGTTGCAATAGGCTTGCTGCATTCAATTTCACATCAACAAACTCGCCCCAAGCTTCTCTATGGCCAGTAAACCTTTTCGTGAACCGTGCATAACAATAAGTGCATCCATGCTCGCATCCAATATAAGGATTGACAGTGTAATCGGAAACTTTTGATTTGGACAAGACACTTTTAACCTGAATTTCTTTCACAATCATTATGACCACTTAATGTGTAGTAGAATCCACACGCCACCTTATTATTAATAATCTTTTTTTCATAAAACTTAATTAAAATACTTATAAGATAGAATTGTCAGCGACGGGTCATCATTTCTTTCTACTCGCTCTATTCCGGCATTCTAATCAACAGATTTAGTATGGTTCCAAGAATCAGTAGCACTGAAAGTAATATCCATCCGAAATAGTAGGAGTTTGTTAGGTCTTTGATGTAACCAAGGAAAAAAGGTAGGACGAGAGCACCTATTGATGCAAAAGTGTTATGGATTCCAGATATTTTGCCTGCCATTGATGCGCCCCATATTTTTGGGATGATCGTAAATATCGGACTCCGTACGAAGTTTATGAACCACCCAAGAATAAATGCGCTTATGTACGGAATTTGCAACATATTGATTTCAAAAAAAATCATGATGGTTAATGCTAGGAATATAAAGGACAAGAAAATTGTAAGCTTCTCACCTACACGATCTGAAAAAACCCCTCCTAAAGGATTAGAGACTGTGCCAGCTAAGTTGAATAACGAAAAGGCTGTTCCTGCAGCTAGCAGGCTCAATCCATATTCTTCTTGAAAGAAAATGGGTAACCAAGCTATGAAAGTATAGTATGAACCCAGTCTGACAAACTGCATAAAAGCCAAAGCCCAGAAACCTTTGTTTCCAAATGTCTCCTTCAAATTTAGTCTGTGCTCATTTTCTGAAAGCGAAATAGTTTGGTCGCGTAGAAGTTGCCATGCCAGACAAGAGGACAGGAAACCTGATAGCCCTATTAATATCAACGATCCTCTCCATCCAAAGCTGAAAGACAAAATAGGGGAAAACCATGATATTGCGACGAGGCCAAGGCTACCTCCAATGTTCAGAACACCTAGAGCCGTCCCTCTTTTATTTGAAGAAAACCAAACTGAGATCAATTTAACGGCTGGAACAAACAGGCCGGCTCCAAGTAATCCCGCAAGAAATCTTGAAACAATTATCTGCCAAATATTTGCAGCAAATCCGAAAAATACTGTAGACATAGCAGTACCAGCCAAACTTAAGGTCATCGTCTTTTTTATCCCGAATCTATCTGTCATGAACCCCCACGGGATTTGCCCTAAAGCATAACCAACAAAGTATGATGTCATTAGAAATCCGCTCAGAGCGTAACTCAGCGACAGCTCGCTCTTAATCATGGAGAGAACAGTTGAATATGCTGAGTTTAACGCGCTGAGAAAAAAGAGAGCGGTAAATCCTCCCGCCAATATACCGACATTTTCAAGCAGCGAACCAGACTGGTTATGTGCCATATTTTTGGATTAATCTCCTATTTTTCAGATCCAATCATGTATCATAAGTCATTGTCTTTTTCAACAGCAAGAAAACAAAACCATCCACTATTTTAATGTTATCTAGGAGACAAATGTGTGTGCCAAAACAAAATCTTTAAACAAGATCGCCTACTGACCTAGGAGTTATCAATCTTGCCGTTGCGGCAGGACTCCATTGGGATTGCGCATTATAGTCACCTGAGACAATTCAAGAAAGTAGATAAAGCTTCGAATGGATAAGTAGACAAAGGGCCCTCACCTTCTGCAAGTTTTAAGAATTCATGGTTAAGAATTTCAAATACGTGATAAACCATGTCCATAAAGGTGATTTGTACAAATTTGGTGCGGGGAGCGGGATTTGAACCCGCGAACTCCTGCGAGACAGGCTCCTGAAGCTCGCGCGCCGCTTATGCAGTGGCTCTGCGCCTTTAACCTGGCTTGGCGATCCCCGCTTTTTCTTAATTGTGTAACAATGTCTAAACTCTAAATTAACTTTTGTGAGAATACCGTTTCGCTGCTTATTTTATGGTACCTGCGATGAAAGCTATTAAACCCATCAGCATCCAAACTAAAACTTGATTCTTAATTTTTTTAGCATTTTCCCTAGAATGTTTACGCATAAGCATAACTGATGATGATACGAAACCGACATCTGCAACAACCACGAATGGAATAAACCAATTTGACACTAAACCTAGCCACAGAGGCAGAAAGCTTAAGCAGACTGCAGATAAAAAGAAGGCAGAAGCCATGTAAGCGGCGTTTTTTGTGCCATAAGAAATTGCAATGGTTCCTATTTTCTTTGTTTTGTCTCCCTCGATGTCCACGATCCCCTTTGTGACTTCTCGACCTGTGCTTGCGAGGAAAGCCAGAGAAGCATAGACCATAGTGTTTAACGCTAGATCTTGTCTGATAACAAAGCTACCGTAAACAAGAGGAATTGCCACACATGCACTAACGAGGAAGTTACCAGGAAGACCTGTACGTTTGCCTTTGGTCACATAGGTTATAGAAACAACCCATGAAGCCGCTGCAATCATCAAGCAAAACAAATTTGTAAAAAAAGCCGCAACAAGACCAATCGCTGTTAACACAGCTGCAAAAATTAGGCTCTCTTTTGGTTTGATTATACCACTTGGGATGGGACGACTAGGCTCATTAATCATATCGACCTCTCTATCATAGTAATCGTTCACTGCCATGGACGCGCCTGTAAGTGTGAAGGCGGTGATGAAACCTAAAAGAAGATTGAGTGAAAAATCGGCAAAAGAAACAGTATCAATCAATGAAGCGCCCACGATAACCGCGAAGCCCATCATCAAGCAGTTAACAGGTCGAAGGAGTCTAATGAAGCTAATAGTCTTTTTCATTTTACCAAAAATATCATATCATGTAACTTATAAATGAGGTAGACAAATAAACTTCTTAGCAGTTCATGTAATGTGGCAGTGTGGGCATTTTGGCTGCGATATCAGCAAACCCCTTTGCAGAATTTAGGGGGCAATGCAAAACATTACTTAGAAAAATAGTTGAAAAAATTTTTCGTGACGTAACACCTCTTCCGCTGAATCTAGACTTGCCTACAAATCCAGAGTTCGGAGAATTAACCTCCTCTGACTGCTTTGAAATATCAAAAAAACTAGGTCTAAGCCCCATAAAGTTCGCTAAGCGAATTGAAAGAGAATCCATGAAAGAGAAAGATGTTTTTCCCCTCATCAAATCAGTCCAAGCAGCTGGACAAGGGTATGTTAACTTTTATGCGGATTTTGCTAAGCTTTCTTCGTTGACTTTCAGGTCTGCAAAAAGTTTTGATACAGAGTATGGTTTCGTCAAAACTGATAAACCAGAAACCGTTATAGTTGAGCACACGAGTGTTAACCCCGTTCACCCTATTCACATAGGGCAGGCTAGAAATTCAATTTTAGGTGATTCTTTAAGCCGTATCTTGAAAGCTAGAGGACATACGGTATTTAGACATTACTATATCGATGATGTAGGGCGTCAATCAGCCGTAATAGCCTATGGTTACAGCATGCTTGGAAAACCTAAACCAGAGGGAAAACCAGACCATTTCATAGGGGCAATCTATGCTATCACAAGTTGTCTACTTGAAATTCATAGGTTAAATGAAACTATTAAACTAAAAAGACTTGAAGCTGAAAGCGAAGAATTCCTTAAGATTCAAAAAGATTTAGACGAATGGGTTGCCATTGCAGTGGATCTCAAAGAGAAGTTTCCAAGTCTATTTGATAAGATTCTTCAAGAAATTAGTAAAACAAAAGATTCCGAATTAGAAATTAACCTTCTTGTACAAAGATATGAAGCAGGGAAAGAAGAAACAAAACAATTGATCCGAGAGGTTTCCAATCTTTGCCTAGAAGGTTTCAAACAAACTCTTGCAAGAGCCGATGTTTCTTTTGATTCTTGGGATTGGGAAAGCAGTTTCGTTTGGAACAGCGATGTGACTAGATATCTGAATGCTTTGAAGAAGACACCTTTCGTCTTTGAGAAAGGAGAAGTGTTAGAGTTCGACGCTGAGAAGGTTGCCCAAACATTCGGTCTCAAAGAGTCCATCGGTCTAAAGGAAAATCAGACGATTCCTTCCTTAACTTTGGTTAGAGCTGATGGCACAACTCTGTATACTACGAGGGATATCACTTATAGTATATGGAAATTCAAGAAGGCGAAAAAGGTCATAAATGTTGTCGGCATGGAACAGAAGTTGTCACAGCTGCAGTTAAAGCTAGCGCTTTATGCGTTAGGTTACGTTGAAGAGGCTATGAGACTTGTTCATTTTGCCTACAACTTAGTTAATTTACCTGGATATAAAATGTCTAGCCGAAGAGGACGTTACGTAACCTTCGACGACGTTATGGACGAGGCTGTTTCAAGAGCGTATGACGAAGTTTCGAAACGTTCTACGGAACTTTCCGAAGACGAGAAACGCAAAATATCGGAGAGTGTTGGAATAGGCGCTGTAAAATTTGCCTTAATAGAAACCGATCCCTTAAAACCCGTGATCTTCACATGGGACAGAGTTCTAGACTTTGAAAGGAACAGCGGACCATATATTCAGTATTCTCATGCGAGGGCATGTAGCATTTTGCGGAAAGCGTCAAGAAACATTGTGGATGCTGACTTTTCGCTTTTGAAGGAACCTTTAGAACACGACTTAGTTCTCATGGTTTCTCGTTTTCCAGAAGTCTTTATCGACGCTGCTGAAAATCTCAAACCGAGCTCTATAGCTGACTTTGCAACCGTCTTGGCTGACAAATTCAACACCTTCTATGCTGCTTTACCAGTGATTAAAGCTGAAAACCAGAAGTTAAGCGACGCAAGGTTGTTACTTGTTGACGCCGTTAGAATCACGCTTCGTAATGCCTTAAGCTTAATTGGCATAGAAGCGCCACAACGTATGTAATTCATTGCTGTTTTGTTAAATATCTTCAGATGATTCGAGACTTAACAATACACGCTTTGGTACTTCATAATTTTTTAAATGAAAATATCTATTTGAGTGGGACATACATGCTACTGCGGCTTGCTCCGATTCCTGGAGTTCCATGTTTCACTGGTTTGTTGGTTATAGCAAATTCACCTAAGTAATGCCCAATCATCTCGGGTTTTATCTCAACCGCAACGAATTCTTTGCCGTTGTGAACTAAAATCTTTACACCGACCATCTCTGGCAGTATAGTCATGCTTCTAGCATGCGTTTTTATTGGCTCAACTTGTTCTTGATTGTTGGATAGTTCCTTAACCATGCGTATCTTTTCGAGAAGTTTTCTCTCTTCCACAGTTAAACCGCGTTTAAGACTTCGACGTTGACGAGACTTAAGTAAACCTATGAAGTCGTCCATAGACATGTTCTGCAACTTTTCAAGTGTATAACCCCGAAATCTAAATTCTCTAGGCATTCAAACACCAAAAAGATTTAAGAAATAAGCAACTATTAAACCTTACTTTGGCGCCTACTTCTTTTTGCGTCCGGTTCTCCTCGCTGAGACAAGCCCAGTTTTCCTACCTGGAGGGGCATGATGCGAAATTGTTGTACCTTTACGTGCCCCTCTTCTACCACTTCCAAAAGGATGCACTGCTGCTATCATGGCTCTACCACGTGTCCTAGGATATTTATGTCCCTTAGCCTTCATCATGTAATACTTCGCACCTGCCTTCAAGAATGGTTTTTCAATGCGACCCGCTGCGGAGACGACACCGATTGTTGCCAAACACGAATTGTTAATGTAACGAATTTTACCGGAGGGAAGCTTCACCATAGTTCCTTCCCCGACGTGAGAAATCACAGTTGCATAAGAACCCGAGGAACGAGCCAGCCTTCCACCGTCGTTAGGTGACAATTCAATATTACATATTGCAGTTCCCTCGGGAATCTTCCCTATTGGAACAACATTTCCAGTGTTAATTGAGGCTTCATTGCCGAACTCAATTATTTGTCCTTCATGAACCCCCTCTGGAGCAACGGAATAATAGCTCTCACCGGATTCAAGCTCAATATAAGTAAGGGGCGAACCTCTTCCAGGTTCATGCAAAATTTCA
>JAWBOR010000012.1:0-25739 GCA_038826015.1 Bathyarchaeia archaeon | reverse complement strand
GGTTGAAAAACAAAGATTCCGTATAGTAATCCAACAAATACTTTCCAAGTTACACCGTTTTCGGATTTGCGCTTCTCATTTTCAGTTTTCATTGTCTTAATTGGCCTCCTCATATTCAAACTATAGTTTTGTACTTTTCTTTTTCTTGATCCCTTAAAGATCTCCATAAGAGTAGTTGCTCCCTTAGTAAGTAGCAGAATGTACGATTCAAAAGAGTCCACTTGTTTCTCTCGCCTCTCAGTCTTGTGAGGTGGAGATTAAAAATCCACCTGTTCTCTTGCGGTAAGGCTTGCAGAATTACGGTTTGTTCTAAGCCAGACTCGTAGGGAGCTACCATCACGGTGGACTCAAATAGGAAAGCTTCTCCGCCTTCAACATCCTTGCGTGTAATTGATGATATCCTTGAAACCGAAAAGTCGGGAGCTATTGGAGAAGCATGATTGCTAAAGAATTCATACATGTAATTTAGTATGCCAACTGCCTCGCTGTGGTCGTTTGCTACAAAGGGTATAGGTATATCCCACTCATCTCTATATGGCTTTGTTGGTATTTGCCATCTCCGCTCCATGCTTGGCGTAACGAGCCTTGACGATTGAATAATCGGATAGATACTTGAGGCTAAAGTAACAAGCATGGCCAGACCCAGGGCAAGGGTCACCCAGCTTGAAGTGTAGTTTATGATTATCATTAAGTCGAATAGTCTTGTTGCTAATGTCGCAAATACCATGGCACCAATATATCCGAAAATGCCTCCGATAACAGCATATACAAGAGTTTCTGCTATGAACATAATAGCTACATGTAATGGTGAGAGCCCAATTGTACTGAAGATAGAAATATCCTTCTTTCGTTCCATGACGTTACCGATCATCGTACTCATCACAACAAGAACGGCAAGAATCAAAGGTATAAAATGAGTTGCTCCAGCGCCTAGCGAAATACCACTCCTAATTCCCACAACATACTGGGTTTGATTTACATAAACCCATGTCTGTAAGGTTCTTCCACGGAACCTGTCAGCGATCTCAGCTGCCATATCTGGGATCCTACTTGGGTCGCTTGGCTTTAGGGCTACAGAGGCAATAAGCGTGTTGATTGGGAAGTAACGTGTAATGCCACCGTAAACGCCTGAGAAGTATTCTGGCATAAGGAGCGCCAGTTTATAGGGAATGATGGCGGCTAGCTCAGCATCTATTGGGATAGGGAAATCTGCAAATTCAAAATTCCTTGGGAACAATGATTTCCACTCATTTATATCCTTGATGGCTCTAAGTCCGTCCGTGAAAACTCCCACAACGGTTACTGGAATTCCAGAAATAGTAACAGTAGTTGGGATAGAAGAAATGTTTAGTGCTGCAGCAGTTTTCTCGTGAATTATAATTGCCCATACATCAGTTTCCACAAACCATCGGCTGGCTGGGAATTTTTCGCTAAAGAATGCTGATACCTGGGTTATTTCATCTTCTTGGGGTGTTAGACCAATGAGGTTCTTTACAACATAGGGGACAGTCTCTGTATCTCCAGCTTTTTCAATGAGGAATCCCGCATTAATTGTTTCACCCATATAACTTGGGTATATCCAAACTCTTGGGGAAACCAGAACATTATTTCTTTTACCAAATTCTTCAAGAAACTCAGTCATCTTTACACCTATGCCATACATGAAATTCTCGGCGGCGCCAAAGGATTCTCTCTGAACCAATATGCCCTCATAGGCTAAGTTGGGTTCTGCTGCTTTTTGTATGAGCCCAACGGTTTCCTCAGTGCTCACCATGGTGAACATGACGATGCCCATACATGTGATAAGGATAGAAGCTAAGGTCAATATTGTGCGCATTCTCCTCTTTCTCATATAGGCTACACCTGTTGAGAATGATGACATAACTATTGAGCCCTTTGAGACTTCTACGAAATGTGGGCCCAAGATCTTCCTCCTCATTTTTCTAAGAAAAACCATGGCTCTGTCATATGTAATTGCTAGAGCAGGAATAGTTAGAACAATTATGGCAAAGCTAATTAGAACTACTAAAATGTTAGATGATAGTTTGAAACCTGGGTGCAGTACTGAGAATATACCAAATGTGATCGAGAACAAAAGTATAATTGTAATGATACGTTTCTTGCCCTCGGTGGAAAATAAAAGCCTTTCAAGAAGGAAGACCAACGGGATCAATATCGCCGCGAAAAACGGAACTGTGTTGATGACGCCTTCAAGAATAACTCTAATGTCAACGTATAGCCTTACATTTTCGTTCCAAGCCAAGAAAGCGAGATTCTGTGCCTCCTTGTAACTGTAAATAGATAATTTTTCTTTCATAGTATCAAGGTAACTACGTATCCTCTGGTGAACTTCAACTGACGTTTCGCCGGCCCCGACGGTTACTGCCACGTCGATTCGGGATGAGTCTATGTAATAGATGTCGTGTGTAAAATTGTAAATGGAGAAGGGGATTTGTTCCCCAGCCTTTAAGGTATAACCTGCACCATTGGGAACTTCCGCGCTTGCATTACAGAATATTGTAATAGGCAAGGTCCTGCCGTAGGTCATTCCGTTTACTAAAAATTCTAGAGGTACATCTGGTTCGAAAAATATCATGCATAGGCTTTCTCCGTATTTATGGTATTCTCTTATGTAATGCCACCGATTGACCTGGACGTGTGTATCGATATAGTTTATGGCTACGGACAGATCAAATGCTGGATTGTCTAGATAATATGGGTCTACGTAGTCAAAGATGACGGCAGAGGCGCATTTGAAGACTGACAACTTAATTTCGGGGTAAGTGTTGTATAGCCCCGGCTCAGCGTCATATGGATAATTCACTGGAATAGCATCCATACCTGAATCTGTAACATACGTAATGGAATTATTCTCGTCCAACACATATGCAGAAAGTTTCAAAATGTCTGAACGCCAAAAATATGGGTTGCCAATAATATTCCACGATCCATCCGGTTTAGCCTTTATGACAAGTAGGGTTCTAGAAACCCACGAGCCGGTGACTTTGATCAGTATTGTTTGATTTGGGCTTGCTGGTATGGGAAGGTATCTTCCTTGAAAAGTATCCAGATAAAGTACAGATCCATGAATAAATGCCTGTCCGCTTACTTTTGCACGATGAGCTTGTTCAAGAGCAGTTCTTCCTTGAGCATCTTTTGTTCCTCCTGTTATCCAGTGTGAGGCAGGTTGGTTTTCTGGTAACGTTCGCAATATGTCTGTGTTAAGAAGGTAATGAAGCCATACGTATAGTAGTTCTAGCTGAGGTTCAACTTTTTCGAGATTTTGTTCTACATTTTCGTATGTGTCGACAGGTGTCCCGTACAACCAAGCCCATGCTCTGCCAGTTCCAAATATTCTACCCATCTTAGTAACGTGTAGCAAAACTTCTCCAGGCATCCACCTGTTGTACTTTGGGCTGAGGATTCGGTCTGAGCGTCTTTCGGTTGTGGCATCAACTAGGTCGTAGAATGTTCCATGGCCGGCGGGTGTCAGACCATAGTCTTTGCCTGTCTGTTCGACAAGTGCGTAATAAACATCCAACAATTTATTAGTTGGTGTAGTTGGAAAGGTAACTATTTGGTCTTGAGTATAGTAACCTCCTACACCGAACGGATATAATAGATCGGTATCAGGTAATATGCTAATGCTAAAAACTGCTAAGCCGTTTTCAGCGAGGCTCTCGTTTCTCCAGTAAATGTTGTAGAGGGGGTCAAGATGGTTTCTATCAGGTCCGAAGATGTATTTTTCAATCCATTCTCTTTCACCCCATAAGCCTTGGTTATGACCTGAGAATGCTACAAAGACAACCGACACCTCAGGCGGATTTTCACTGTAATATTTTGCTAGGGCTAATAAGGAAGCTATGCTGCATGACTCACTAGCTCCTGTAGCCAGTGAGGGAACAACAGAATACGCGTCAAAGTATGTGGCTATAATTACATGTTTGTCTGGGTATTTGCTTCCTTTAACCCAACCCATGATATTATCGGCTGTTCTATCTTCCCATCTAGTGTCACCTTTAAGAGTAACATTCATTCCTCTCAGGCTCAGCAGCCTGAGCCCATCTCCAGATTGTATGTAAAATCTTGGAAAGTTCAGCGGGACATCGTCCAAATACTTGGCAAAAGCTTGTTCCCGTAAGGTCTGGATAGGCTCAAGGAAAATAACAGCCTTTGCTCCAAGTTTGGCTACTTCAAGCCATTGCATACCTGAGTTAAAATCCATGATGACAATTGAGTCTTTGATTTTTTTTCCTTCGAGTTCGGATAAGTCTCCTGACCCTACGTAGACAAGTTGACCTGTGATTCCTTCTTCAGGTGTTCTAACGGGAACCACGGAGTTGGGTACTAGTGGATAAAGCGTAAACTGATCATCCGAGCCCTCAACTGTCAAAGAAGCGCCGTAATCTACAATAAGCGTAAGATTGTATCTTTGAACTTCAACATTAACTAAGTATCTTCTGAACCAAGTCTCTATAAACTCTAATGCGTGTTCATAGCCGGGATACGTTGTGAACCTTGAGCCCATATTTGAGAAGTTATTTACGAGTTCCCTGACCAGAGCAAAATCTTGACGTGCCCTTTCTACTACGGGTAAAAAGTTGATTGAGGATTGGGCAATCTGAGGCTGCGCAGTGACATAAGATAACAATGAGTTTGAGAAAATGAATAACAAGACGAGAAATTGTGGCAGATAATTATTTCGTATTCTCACCTTATTTTTCCTTCCTATACGCAGAAGCTAGTATCTTTTGTTGCCATCTATAAAAAATTTTGGGTTAGTTCGTAAAGAGAATATGCATAAAGACAATACAAGAAGAAACGATAAAAAATATAGTTATTAGTCGTTAGAGCCGTTAGCCGTGCATTATGAAGTTCTTTGTTCAGTCATAGGCCAGTTTCAACCAATTTTTTGGTTGCGCCTTTCTGCGCTGCCTGTATGCGATTTACGGTGTGACCTTCGACCTTCTAGGGATACTTTGCTGCCAAAAACATCCTATTTTTGGCTCAAATATATTTTCATAAAATAAGAATATATTTTATAGATTATAAAAGAACTCAATAGTCCTGACCAAAAAGCTTAAAAAATAAAAAAGAGAGAATTCCTTAGCTAAAAAAAGAATGAGGAAAAATGAGAATGACTACACAAAGTGAAGTTTTGCAGAAATTTCCAATGCGTGCGTTCATTGTTGGCTTGATCTACAACGTCATAATCGTTAGCACCAGACTGTTCGCTGACCAACTTGTTGTATTGAACTACTGCAATGGCGACTATGTTGATTCAAGTGCTCAGTTTATGCCTTGGGTTTGGGTCTTGACATACATGTTCCTCTTCGTCTTCATCAACAAGTGGCTCAAGTTTTCTGCCTCAGAGATTGCACTGATAATGTTCATGATTATCGCTCCCATGGGGCTTTACAATGGCTACGCAAACTATCTTTATGCGCTGTTCACATATCCCTGCTACATGCAAGTGTTCCCTAAGACTTACCCTGATAAACTGGCTAAGATGACATGGCTCTTTCCGTGGAACGGTGGCGGCAAATGGGAAGACTTCTATTATCCAAATGGATGGATTGGTCGTCCACAATCCGTCGACATGTGGGCTAGTGTTCGATGGGATCTAATCGGCACAGCGATAGTGTGGAACGTCGCTCAGATGCTGTCGCTTATCCTTATGTCCATGTTTGTCATCGCCATAATTCGGCGGCAATGGGTGGAAGTAGAATCTCTTCCGTTCCCCAACGTAGCGTTAGCCAACTTGCTCGTAACATCAGCTACTGAAACGGACAAAACCAAAACCGAGTCATGGATCAAAAGAAACAAGTGGCTCCTGATAGGCATCCTTGTTGGCGAAGTTATGCTAGTAGGCGGATGGCTTGACATGGTAAACAGAGCATTCATGGGCAGGTCTCTTGACCTAAGCTTATTGAAAGTCAACACTGCTGCTGACAATCCAAACATAAACTTGATGATTCCTTACTTCCCATTAACGCTGATGTGGCAATCACCAGCAGGCCTAGGCTTTTCTCTCATGATGCCCATTGATGTGCTCATAAGCTTCTTCATCGTCTTCCTCATAGCCGTCATCATATGGCCTAACCTCGCAGTTTCAGCAGGCATATGGGCTACTGGACCATCCAAGCATATCTTGCAAGGGTGGAGCGGATACTGGCTCTGGTCGGCGCTGCGGCTGATTCCCAATAGTCCTGGAGGGGGCAGCGGATGGACTGCGGTTGCATGGGGCGTTCTGTTCGCTGGAGCATTGTGGCCGCTTGTGGTTGGAAGAAAAGAAATAATGGCAAGCATCAGAGCAATCAGCAAACCTTCCCCTGAAACTGAGAAGAACGAAGTCTTATCGTACAAGTATCTCTGGATTGGCGCCATAGTCTCTGGAATAGTATTCCTAGCTCTCTTGGCACCCACTGGAGCCATTTTATGGGTTGTTGCGCTATTCACAATACTAAGTACACTGATCTGGGTTGGCACAGCGAGATTCACGGCTGAAACTGGCGGATGGGGAGGATTTGCCAGAGACGGATTTAGCCTCTTACACACGGGAGGCGCACATCAACACTGGGCAGTCAGAGCTCTCCTTTACAACACTGTAGGCGACCCACGATTAAACGATCCAGGATCATATGTAAATCAACAGATTTTCTACACTATCAAAGGCACTAACTGGTTTAATCAACAGGCACCAGGCTACCTTCCACCAACAACCCTACTGATGGAGGGCTTCAGCCTAGCTGCACTAACAAAGCTAAGAAACCGAGACCTCTTCATAGGAATGGCGACATCAATAGTTGTCGCTTTCATCGTTGGAGTTCCATTGTCTGGTTGGCTAGCAGCAGGCCTCACCCTTCCTGTGGCTCAGGGTCCAAACACCTCTGCTGCCAACTTCGAACTAGGAATTCCAATAATACACAACACTAGAGGCTTGCCGCCAGGAGATAGCTTGGCATGGTACTATGGCTGGCCATACGGTGACGTGCCCATGGAGAACTTCCTAAAGGTTATAGCAACATGGATCATAGGCATCGCTATAGCCTTCATATGCTACTGGCTTAGATCAAGGTATCCGAAATTCATATTCCACCCAATGGCAATAGTTCTAGCGTTCGGAATAACCCAGCCTCCATGGGGCGAAGCAGGAAGATACCTGCTTGTGGCCGCCGTTGCATTAGCCGCCAAATATCTCGTAACAAGATACTATGGTGCAAAAGCCTTCGAGGAGAAGGTTAAACCCTTCGCTCTAGGCAGCGTAATAGCGCCAGGCATACTATACATTATAACACTAATCGTGGCAACACTCTTCAACGTCACAACAGGAACACGATACGCCTAAAAACAAACCCCCATCTTCCCCATTTTTTTAACAAAAATTAGCCAGAAAACAAGTTAAACCTTTTATTTTCGAACCATGTAACATTCATTTTAGGCAATCCGAACGGTGACTCTAAATGGTCGAAGCTGGGATAAAAGGCGACGACAAAGAATTAAGCGTTCTCGTGGAAAAAAAATTAGAGAAGATCGTCGAAGACTATTCGTTCAAAGAAAGAGGAAAACTGGTCTATAGAGGTCATCCTGCAATCTATAGCGATGTCGTAGCAGAGACTATGGAACTCGTTCAGAGAAGTGGCGGTCTAAGTCGTGAACGTCTTCTTGAACGAAAGCCTCACTGGCACGAGGAATTCAAAGTAAGAGTAGCTAAGAACTTGGAAGAACACAACTACATGTTTGCATGTGAAATACTGCAGAATTTAATCAAACATACCTCAGAAGGAAGACCAGTAATCTGGATTACACCTGTAGGCCCTATGGGGCATTACCACGTTCTTGCTGAAATAATGAACAAAACGGGCAGACAAATTAAACTCAGACCTGATCTAATATTTCCCTTCGCAATGGATGAATGGTCAGACGTCAATGGAAATGCGGTAAACACCCCAGAATTTGTTAACTATATGACTAGCTTCGCCGGGGACATGCACGAACAGTTCTATGATAAACTGGATCCTCATGTTAGAATCCCTGAAGGAAACTTACGGTTCGCCAACGACGAGCGATTAAGAGATTATGTTCCAACCATTGAAAAACTGTTAGCGCAAGATGCTGGAGTAGTATTCACAGGCGGAGTAGGAATGGCTGGCCACATAATGTTTTGGGAACCAACCTTCGGTGCTTTACTTGGCAGGGAAGTTTCAGAAAAAGTAATGTACATAAGAGGAGCCCCACTTACAACAGAAACTATAGCACAAAACAGATTTACCTCAGCAGCATCTGCTCCAGTTCCATCATACGCAAACACAATCGGCTTAGGACTATTTTGCCTATTCAGAGAATACGAGAAAAAAAATCCTGGAAATGTCACCGCAATATTTGGTTTGGATAACGTGGAAGAACCGTTAATTTGGCAAAGATTCATTGCACAATGTATGCTTGCAATGGAGCAAGCTGATCCAAGCTTCGGAGCAACATATCCCGCAACGGTTCCAGGCGCATATATTATAGTTGAAAATCATTTTAAAGGATTCAAAGTACCAGCCAAATAGTCCTTGGCATATCTAGACATTAAGCCATAGATGCCTAAAGAAAAACAAGTCCAACATAGGAAGAGGTAATTCTATCGATAAATGGGATTAGACGTTGAAAGTAACAATTAACGTTGTGGGAAAAAATGGAACCCTCAGGTTCGCCGCGGAAGAGTTATCTCGTTATCTACAGCTCTCAACAGGCCGAAAAATACCGATTCTCAATATAAACAGTGTCGAGGAGGCTGTCCACGGCTTCGTTCTCGGGCTTTGTCATGACCTACGTATCGCTTGCCATACTAAGGCAAATTCAGAAAATGATTGTATCTGCATAAAACGCACTCAGGATAAATATTTGCTGGGCGGGTCGAATGCGCGAAGTGTCCTCTTTGCCACCTACCGTTATCTCCGCGAAATAGGATTCCGATGGATCAGACCTGGAAATAGAGGCGAAATCATTCCTAAACTTGAAAACCCATTTGAGACAACTATTAACATAACTGAAGTTGCCTCCTACTATTACAGAACCATATGCATTGAAGGAGCATGTTCGTATGAGCATGTAAGGGACATAATCGATTGGGGCGCAAAACATGGAATAAACGGCTATTTTCTTCAGTTTGACTTAGGAATCCCTTTTTGGGAAAGATGGTATGAGGACACGGATAATCCGTATCGTAAAGGCAGTGGATTGAGCAAAGAAGAAATAAAAACGATAGTTAATAAGATTACGGACGAAATAAAAAAGCGTGGATTAAGGTTCGAACGGATGGGCCATGGTTGGACAGCAAGGGCTATCGGGCTCGGTGTCGAAGGCTGGAAGCCAACTGAACACGTAGATATACCACAAGAAAAAAGGGAATGGATTGCTGAAATAAAAGGCAAACGAGAGTTTTTTGGCGGCGTTCCCATTGACACTAACTTATGCTATTCGAATCCAAAGGTTAGAGAAGCTATAACCGATTCGATAGTCGCCTATATATCTGATCACCCAGATGTTGACGCCGTCCATTTCTGGCTTGCAGACGGTTCTAACAACCACTGCGAGTGCAAAAAATGCAAAGGAACAAGACCCTCAGACTTCTACATTGACATGCTAAATGAAGTTGACAAGAAACTTTCATCGGCGAACATAGATAAAAATATAGTCTTCCTCATATATCTTGACCTTTTTTGGCCTCCTCTAAAGAAAAAAATTAAGAACAAAAAACGGTTTGTACTAATGTTCGCGCCAATTACTCGTTCATATAAGCATTCGTTCTTGAAATATAAATCAGATGGCGACCAGGATATTTCTAAATACAGACGTAACAAACTAAAGTACCCTTCTGACGTTAATGCTAATATTCAGTATCTTAAGGCGTGGCAAAAAATTTTCGATGGACGCGGTTTCCTCTTTGACTACCACTTACTCTGGCCTCCTTACTATGATATCAACCAGTTCTCGCTTGCGCGTGTCCTACATAAGGATATACAGGGTCTTTGTAAGCTCAAATTAGATGGTTTCAACAGTTGCCAGAACCAGCGAATCTCGTTTCCGCACAACCTTCTATTGGACGTAATGGCTGAAACATTATGGGATAAGAAAAAATCCTTTGAAGAAATCGTCAATTCTACATTCGCGGATTCATATGGAAAAAACTGGGAAAAGGTTGTAGATCATTTTGATAAAATGTCTCGCCTATGGGAACCCATTTTTGAGCCAGTATTTGATCCAAAAACTGATCTCAAAAGACTTGAGGAAGGAAAGAGAAATCTGAAAGAAATGAAGATAATCGTGAATGACTTTAGGCAGATAGTGGCTGAGAATCTAAAGATTTCGAGAGGCGCTATCTTGTGGTCTTGGAAATATCTCGAAAAATACATCGAATTAATGACGCTACTCCTGCCAGCATTTGAGGCGTATCTCGAACGATCTTCAGACTGTCGAAAGAGGTTTCATAAAGTATTCGATTTTCTTTGGCGTAATGAAAAGGAACTGCATCCCGCTCTAGATGTTTGGATGTTCATCAAAGTCTTGAGAAGGAGAATCATCGAAGTAGAGAGTAAACACTAGAATGTTGCCATACTATTCTGATTAGTAGGGATAAAAAATCACAGATGTCTGGTGTACTTAGTTCCGTATGAGCAAATGCTCATAGAACATTATTTCAGGTGGTAAGAAACGAATTGCAAGTTTTTATTGACGCCGAAATTCTTTGCATCTTCTAAAACAGGTTTAGGATAACTAAAATTAATTTGTACAAGAAAATGTAATATAACGGAGTCTTCTATAATACTGGAAATCAGGCTAGTTCACTTTAGTCAGAGGCTGTGAAAATGAACAAGGAAAACATTAAGAAAGTATTAGCAGTAGGCGCTCATCCCGATGATGTTGAATTCATAGCTGGAGGAACATTAGCTTTACTATCTCAAAGAGGTTTTGAGATTCATATAGCAACTATTTGTTCAGGAAACATGGGTACAAAAGCGCATAACCCTCGAGATATTGCCGAGATCAGATTTAGAGAAGCCACCGAATCAGCTAAGACTATAGGGGCATCATATGAGAGCCTTGGAGAGTCTGATCTACGAATAGTATTCGACAATAGGACAAGATCCAAAGTAGTTGAAATTATAAGAAGAACAGAACCAGACATAGTCTTCACTAACTTTCCTCAAGATTATATGCCTGACCATCAAATAACTGCTGATTTGGTTTGGGACGCCTGCTTTAACGCCTCTGTTCCTAATTATTTCACCGATGAAGCTAATCCAGCAAAGCCCACAAGCAAAGTACCTTTCCTGTACTATGGAGATGGCATGATGGGACTAGACAGATTCGGCGCAAAGGTTCGCCCGGATTTCTACGTTGATATAAGCTCGGTCATTGAAATTAAGGAAAAAATGCTAATGAAACATGAAAGTCAGAGGTCTTGGTTAAAAGCTCAGCATGGAATGGACGAGTATATTTTGGGTATGAAAAAATGGAGTGAAAACAGAGGAAAAGAAGTTGGCGTTAAATTTGCGGAGGGCTTTATTCAACATAAGGGACATCCGTTTCCCGCAAAGAATATCTTGGAAGATATTGTTCCAGTTTTGTTTAGACACAAACACTTGAGAGGGAAAAGGGGCCTTTCTGAAGTCACTATTTAGATTCTGACTTTCCTTATTGACATAGAGGCATAACTTGAAACCGGCATCCTTCTCTACCAAAACGTGATCCTTCAACAGAGGGCTTGCTATTATCTGCTTTCCTTCTTGCAATTCGGCTTGATCATGTGGCATAGTTCATATTCAAGTATTTTTTAGATATCTACTCTCGATGTCAGGGTTCAAATCTTTCCTTTAAGCTATCACCATCAGTTGTTGATACGCTTATGCCCCAATCTTGAACAATTTGCCAGAAACAATGGTTCCCATTACTTTGACTCTGAAAGATCCTCCTTTGCCAGAAATGGATAGGATTGTTATGTCTGCCTTATTGCCCTCTTTTAGTACTCCAACATCGGTTAATCCCTCTAACATAGCTTGATTGGTTGAAGTCATAGCTGAGGCTAACTGAAGTGCCTCTTCAAAACTTCTCGCAGGTCGGTCTATCATATAGCCTAAAACATCACTGGAAAAAAGGTTAAGAAGATTTTCAAATGCTTTATCCATTGACAGAACGCTTCCAAATAGAGTTGTGAAGTTAGGTTTCTTCCATAGGCCGTCAACATCCTTGTAACGTTTGACCAACACAATAGATTTTTCTTCGTTCGCAGAACCAACTACTGAAAAGTATTCAAATTCGCCTTGAGGAATCTCATTCTTCACTGGAAAGACTGAGTCAGTAATGGCTATAAGTTCGTGTTTCCTTCCTTGGCCGATTCTTCTCTCCGCAATGTCAGAAACGTACCTCATGTCAATATGATATCCATCTGGAATCATCTCAATGAATAATGGAAGAGTTAAGGCGCCCTCGTATGTTCCTCCGCCATCGAAAGGTTTAAAGGATTGACCCATAGGGCCATTGGTAATATGCACTATATATTTCAGTCCCTTCCGACAGGCATCACGGAGCTGATTGGCAGATGCCCTAGAATGGCCACAGCCAACAATAAGATTCTTAGAAGCAGCATATTCAATTAGGTCTGAGCCAAAATCCGGTACGATGTTTATTAGTTTGATCGCCCCAGTTGCATTAAGTAGATCGAGAGTATTTTTCGCCGAAGTGTCACGCGGTTCAACTACGTATTCAACTGGCTGAGCCCCACTGCAGTCTTTTCTTATAAATGTTCCCTCTAGGTGAACTCCTTCTATCCTAGCTCCCTCTTTTCCATTTCTCTCAGAAGTTATGTAATCCCTAATTGATCTTAAATACCTCTCAAGCCTGTCAAATGGCATAGCGGTTGTCGCTATCTTTGCTGAAGTCACCCCGTTCATGGCAAGTGAGATAGATATCTTCGATAACCTGTCTGGATCAGGTTCGCTTGTACTACCTATGAGGTCATGCACGTGCTGATCTCTAAAACCTGGAAGTATGTATAATCCATTACAGTCTATTACTTCTCCTTTCTCAGTATTTTTGCCTATCTCTGATATATGTTCGTTTTCTATCACTATGTTGAGCTTACTGATTTTGTCGCTGGTAACAACAAATCCTCCACGTAAAGTTACGGAGCTCATGATCCTAACCTAAGAGGTTAAGCTTGTTAAGCAAACCTTCCATGAAAACCTTTGAGGATACAACATCCTCGTCTATGTTTCCTTTGTAACCAGTTCCACCTATATCTATTGCTATGTAGCCCCTGTACGAATGCTTAGCTAAGGCTTTTATGAGCGATTCCCAGTCGATTGTTCCCTTTCCTAAGGTCAGATGAAAGTTGTCTCTACCATCATTATCTGACGCATGTACATAGAATACTTTCGACTTCAGCTTCTCAACAGAGATGGGTAGTATTTCCTTTTGGGCGTGTAAATGCCCAGTGTCTAGCACAGCACCAAAGTTATCGCGCCCTACAGCATCCATTAACCGAAGCATCGAGTCAGTATTGCTTATGTTCTCTCCTACACGGGGTTCTAAACAAAGCTTAAGACCATACTTTCCAGCTCTTTCGCTACATGTCGTGAAAGTGTCAACTAGTTTGCCCCAAAAGATGCTCCAGTCAAAATCTGAGGGTATATCGACCTTGTATTCATGACCAAAGCTTATGGCCTCTTTGTATGGGGTTTTGCCTATGAAATTGATGGGTGGACTGAAGGAGTCAAGTTGAATCATTTCGCAATCAAGGTATCTAGTTATCTCACAACATTCTTCAAAGTGCTTAACACTTTTTGTC
The DNA here is from genome assembly GCA_038826015.1 of Bathyarchaeia archaeon. GTDB lineage: Archaea > Thermoproteota > Bathyarchaeia > Bathyarchaeales > DTEX01 > JAWBOR01. The sequence continues at coordinate 11,905 of JAWBOR010000012.1, read as the reverse complement.
CTAAAACCGTCATTCAGACTTACGATATCTGGAAAAATAGCACAAAGGTCAATAATGTTAAGGTTTAAATCTTTGCATAGTTTTTTTATCTTCTCCTTATTTCTCCTGAATTGAGAAAGCTGTGACTCGTGCATGATCTCAATTTCTGTTGATTCAAAGCCAAGTTTAGAAATTTCTTTCAAAGAAGTGAAAATTTTTTCCACTGATGGTGGATAACCATATTTTGTTATTGCATAGAGCCACGCGCAGCAAACCTTCATTCACCATACCTCCGCCTTTTTCTTTTATGAGTGGCATTTAACCTTTAACTGTTATATATCTTTTTCAGAGATCTCCATTACTTAGTTCATACCAGACAGAAATACCAGCTGCGGATATCAACAGAGTCATAACCTCTATGCAATTAAAGGACAGTGCTAATTGCTAGGTATCCTTATGGAATCATGTACTCTTCAGGCCATCCACATATTCTTCTTGTAAAATTCAGAAAGTGCTTAAAGTTCTCTAAAGAGACATCTGGCGGAACTCCATGATCAACACCTGGGAAATATCCCCCTTTCTCAATGAGATATGGGACTTTTGATAGCACTTCCTTCTCAATTGCTTGTTTGTCTTTCGCGAGTTCCCTCTTGTCTATGCCTCCCCGGAGAATTAGGCGCGGGTATTTATCTCTTAACTTTACAGGATCCATATCTGCAGCAATCTCGCATGGGCTTATGCTGTTTATTCCAACCTCAAGCCAAACAGGAATCAGCGGCTCGCAGTTCCCATCACTGTCAACCTCAATTACACTTACGCCGTGTTGTTTGAAGAAGTTGCATATGGTTCTGTATGGTTTAAGCATAAATTTTCTGACTGCCTGTGGGCCTATCATTGGTCCTTTCTTGTATGCCATATCCTCAGATAATAGAGCGTAGTCTACTTCAACTTCATTTAGGGCTTTCTCTAGGACAGCTATTTGGAACTCGGCGCAAAAATCCATAATTTCACTTATAAGCTCTGGGTCTTTATACATCGTCATAAGCATGTTCTCAAGCCCCATCATATCTCTTGTCCACCAGAACGGGCCTCTCAGGTGTACGCCAGCAGGGTAATCTCTTTTATTCAATTCCCTAGCTACCTCGTTCCATTTTCTTGGATACCTCTCGGAGATACACGGCTTATATCTTTCCTTAATTTTATTGAAGCTGTCTCTGTCCTTAACAGGAAATTCTAAGAATTGTCTTGTTGCAAAGCCGCTGTGTCCGTCCTCCCAGTCCTCCCTGAAACCCCTTTGTTTTATCCCCAAACTGTCAATCCAAACCCAATACCTCTCGTTCTTTTCCAGTATCTTATACTCAAAAGGAGGAAGAGGCCCCAAGTTTATGTAATCTGAAGTGAGAGCGTCCCATTTGTGTTCGAATCCTTCAGCTAAAAACGAGGAAATTGCTCGTCTTGAACTTAACTTAAAATAGGCAGATGGATCAACATCTCTGGGTAACCCTTCCTTATACCATCTTTCAAGTGTAGCTTTCCGAGGTCCTCCGCCAACAGGAACCCGATCAACCTTTTCAAATCTAGCAATAGCTATAAATCGTTCACGCTCATTCATGTAAACTCTTCTCCTTTATTGTCGTATTTTCTTTAAGAACGTGTAGGGCGATATATTAGCGTTTCAGTTCTTAGCTTAGACTTCCAGATTGTACCATCTACAATCATAGAGCCTCGGTAGGGTTATCTGCAATAAGAAACTTGTGAGACATTTTTAAGTTCTACATATTAATGGATTGGTGGATTTATATGCACCAGGGTTAAATAACGTCATAGACCCTCAAAAGTCAATCATTTTACTGCTTAATTTCCATTTTTATCTTTAAATCTGCGAGTTTGATGGGATAGCCGAGTTTTTTTCTGACTTTCATGAATTTTACTAACAGTACCAACAAAGAGCATTTCACCCTTTTCAAATTCATCTGCTTTGCCAAAAGTTGATGCGAATTAGTCAGGCAACAATATGCTAGAAAGGTTATTATGATACCGATAGATTTTATAAAGCAAAAATGCGATGTCAAACAGATATATGTGGAGTGACTTCAAGATGGTTAAATTGGCGATCCTGGGAGGCGAACCAGTAAGAAGGAAACCATTTCCTCAATGGCCAATATTTGATCAGAAAGAATTAGAAGCTCTCAAAGAAGTTCTTAACAGCCGTACTTGGGGAATTGGCGGGAAGAAAATCAAAGAATTTGAAGAGAAGTTTGCTGCATATCAGCAAGCCAAGTATGGTATTGCAGTAACAAGTGGGACAACGGCGCTTTTAGCCAGCCTTCAAGCCGCCGGCATCACATGCGGAGATGAAGTGATAATGCCGGCCTATACTTTTATGGCAACTCCTGCCTCTGTTATTGCCGCCAACGCTCTCCCAGTATTTGTTGACATTGACCCATCTACATATACTATTGATCCAGAAAAGATTAAGGAAGCCATAACCGACAAAACTAGGGCGATTCTTCCAGTACATATAGCCGGACTTCCATGCAACATGGATGAAATAAAAGAAATAGCTAAAAAATATGATCTATGGGTTATTGAAGATGCTTGTCAAGCTTGGGGCGCAGAGTGGAGGGGACAAAGAGTTGGGGCTATAGGCGACATAGGCACTTTCAGTTTTCAATCCAGCAAAAACATAACTAGCGGCGAAGGAGGAATCATTGTAACAAATGATCGTAGGCTGTATGAGCTAGCTTGGTCCTTTCATAACTGTGGAAGAACAGTGGAAGGAGCATGGTATCAGCACGAATTTTTAGGGTTCAATTATAGAATGACAGAGTTTCAGGCAGCTGTCCTCTTAGTTCAGCTAACAAGGCTCGATGAACAAACCAACATTCGAAATAAGAATGCTATGTATCTTTCAAAGGAACTATCCAAGATCAAAGGCATTGAACCCTTGAAGCGTAGTCCAGAAGTAACAAGACATGCCTATCACCTTTTCATATTTAAATATCACAAAGAAGAGTTCGAAGGTTTGCCTAGAGAGAAGTTCATAGAGGCATTAAACGCAGAAGGAATACCTTGTTCGAAGGGATATTCGCCTTTACATAAGCAAGGATTTATGCTAAGGTTATCACAAGATCGCCTATTATCTAAAATCTATGGGGATAAGGCTGACTATAGTAGAATTTGTTTACCAGAAACCGAAAAAGCTTGCAATGAAGAGAGCGTGTGGATCCGCCAAAATGCTCTTCTCGGCACAAAAGAAGACATGGACGACATAATCGAAGCCATAGTAAAGATTAAAGAAAATGTTAATGAAATCTTGTAGGGGATCCCTTCGAGAGATGTTTTGAATGACAATGATAGCAGGCGTCGCAAAAGTTGATATTACGCCACCAATAGGCTTGGAATTAAGCGGTTACGGCTACTACCGTAATAGAAAGTCAACAGGCATTAGCGATGCATTGTATTCAAAGGCCATTGTTTTGAGTGATGGCACAACCCGTGTCGCTATAGTGTCAAACGATCTAATTGGTCTGCCAAAAGAGGTAACAAAAAAAGTTCGAGAAGAAGTTTCCAAAGAAACAGGAATCCCTAAAGAGAACATTCTACTTGCCTGCACGCACACTCATAGCGGTCCAGCAACCATCTACTTACGAGGCTGTGGCGAGGTGGACAAAGATTACCTCAGAGTGCTACCAAAATACATTGCTGGAGCAATAATAGCTGCCAATTCAAGATTGCAAGACGCAAAAATAGGTGCAGGAAAAGGATATGTTGACGGTATCAGCTTGAACCGAGAGGTTGAAAACGGACCAAATGATCCAGAAGTGGGTGTAATAAGAGTTGACGATGCCAACGATAATGTTATAGCTACCATAACTAACTTTTCTTGTCATCCAGTTGTGATGCCAGTTAACAGCTTGATCTCAGGAGACTATCCAGGCACAGCAACATCTTTCTTAGAAAAAGCGATAGAAGGTAGTATTAGCATGTTTCTACAAGGCGCATGTGGCGATATTAACCCAATACTAAAAAAGACGGGTAAGGTAAGACGGGTAGGCATATCTCTCGCCGCTGAAGCCTTGAAAGTCGAGGAGCAAATCCAAACCACTCAGAAAACTTTGATAAAATCGAAGATCCAGAACGTAAAGCTTCCGCTGGATATTCCTAGAAGGGAAGATGCCGAGGTGATTCTAAGTAAGGTTGAAAGATTCTTCGGCAAAAAGTTAGAAAAAGTATACGCTGAATGGATCAAATCAATGATAAAAAAGATTGAAACAAACCCTAAACCTTGGTTAAATACTGAAATTCAAGCGATTAGAATAGGTGATATTTTACTTGTCGCCGAACCAGCAGAACTATATGTAAAGTTCGGTCTGGAAATTAAGAGAAGATCTAAATACAAGAACACATTTGTCGTTGGCTTTAGCAATGACTATGTAGGATACATACCTGACGAGGAAGACTACGCAAAGAATGACGGTTTTGGCAGTTATGCCGCGAGAGTAGTTCCAGTTTTAAGAGATAACTTCTTTTATAAGCCTGAAGTTGGCAAGATCATAGTGGAAGCAACATTGAGGTTAATTAACAACCTATCTTAAGTCGTTTCAAGTTTGAACCGGTAATCTGCCTGAAAAGACTTAGAAAACAATCAGAAAATAAATACCTAACGAGGGAATTGCCATCCTGAAGAAAAGTTTGAAGGCAACACGAAGTGAAATCTAAAATGAGATTTCTTCAGATCGTTCTTTTCGGAGATTCTCTAAGCTGGTCGTGGCGCGCTCCCTATGGAAAACGATACGCGGACTTTATTGAGACAGAAATTCAAAGACATATTGATGATTGCATAGTAGATGTGGCTGCATGCGGAAATGGCGGAGACACAGCAGAACTTGGGTTACAGAGAGTAGAGAGAGATTGCATAGAATATAGCCCACATGTTGTTGTTATGAATTTTGGAGTAAATGACCCTTTCAAAACATCGAAGGCAAAGTTTGAGAATGCTTATCAAGCCCTAATTGAAACCATACTAAAAAAGACAAAGGCATTCTTGATCCTTGAAACCATTCCGTTTCTTGACGAAAAACGTTTCCGTCAGTACCCACCTCCGCAACAGGCTTTTTGTGGGGGACTAGAAAGTTACTTAGAGAGATTTAGCCACTCCTTTATTCGCGAAATGGCTAACAAGTATTCTCTGCTACTCCATGATAGATTCGAAATCTTTCATCGTGAGTTTGGGAAGACCCCTTCCCTAAGCGAAAGGCTGATTCGTGATGACGGGGTACACTTAACGATAGAAGGAAACAAATTCTTCGCTAGCACTTTGGCTGAAATGATAATTACATTAGCGTCCAAGATTCAGTTCTCCTCTGATGATGCCGCTTTATGGCTCGAAAAAGCCAAACAAAACCCAATCTATAGAGAATGCTGCGTAATGCTTGAGAATGGTCGCCTAGAACAAGCGTTGCTATCTACGGTGACCCAGGGAAAGGAAAATCTTCCAAAAAGGCTCATGCTTCAACAGTGTAGGTCCTTCGCTAGGCGAGCCTATGCTCTTGCAACAGATGGAGAAACAGAGTATGAAGCTCTTCTGACTGAGCGCCTAGCAGCTGGATTTTTAGCTGCAGAAAGAGCCCTTAATCCGTTCTGTGAAGAAGCCTTAACCGGCAGCGTAGAATGGGCAACCCAGAAGTTGTATGATGTCCGCTCTGAACTATTGGCTCAAAAGCTAATTGATTATCTGCAAGAAATTAAAGAGCCCTCTTTGGCAAAGAAGTAATCCTTATTTTTGAAAGATCTGTAGAACCACAACCCAAAATGTTGTGTCAATGAATGCCTCAGTCTCTTTATATCTTTTCTGGAACTAAATTTCACTGTTAGGCTGGAACCCCTCTTTCCTTCTAATCTTTTTCTTTTGCTTGGCTTTGCATGAACTCGGTGCGGAATCTTCGTCAAACAATTTCTATAGCTTTTTTCAGTTTTGCCGATTCATAACATGCTGAGATTATTTTTTGATTCCAGAGACCGACCTCTCCGCTAATCACTGGTTCCGTGTCATCAAGTATACATTGAGAGATGTGATCCAATTCAGTAGCATACATTCTTACAATATCATACTTTATTTCTTGAGGCTTGAATTCTTCCACAGTTCGTTTCTGTTTGCTTTCATATTCTTTTTGGAGATGGCAGTGCAGGAATCCCTTTCCCGTTGGTTCTTGGCCGATGCTTCCTTCTACAAAAATGCTTCCTTTGGCGCCATAGATCTCTAATACGTTCTTGGAGGCTTTATCGGGTACATTGAAGCAATTGTCAACTATGCCTACTGCACCGCTATTGAAGCGTAGAAGCACTACCGATGTATCTTCGACAGGATACCCCTGAACTAGATTGTCTTGAAAGGAAAAAACTTCCTTTACTTTTGTTGATAGCAATGTTTCCAGAATATCGATGCAGTGAGAACCCATGTCTATCAAGCTGCCTCCACCGCTAAGCTTTGGGTTCTGCCGCCATGCATCTTCAATCTTTGGATACCAGCAGGTAAGTTGAGCCCGCCCAAGAACGGTTTTACCTATTACTCCGTTTTCTATGATTTCTTTTATTTTTTGGTGCAGCCCATGAAATCTCATCATGAAGCCGACGCCTAGCTTCACATTATTGCGTTTACACTCCTCGATCATATCAACGCATTCTTTGACGTTTATTCCTAGAGGCTTCTCACATAATACGTGTTTTTTGGCTCTTGCAGCCATAATTGTTTGCTCGCGATGAAGGTAGTTAGGAGTAGCTATATAAACCGCATCTATCTCGCGGTTTGACAACAGATCTTCAATATTATCATACCAGTAGTTTATTTTGAATTCTTTAGCACACTCTTTAGCTGCTTCTCTATTTCTCTGTTCTATCGCTATTATTTCAGATTTTTTACCGTAATTAATAACTTCCGGGATGACCCTTCTTTTAGCTATGCCTCCCGCTCCAATTACTCCCCATCGAACTTTATCCATTTTTAAACCTTCCCTATTATGAGCCTACTTTGCGTAGTAGCTGAGAACCTTTTTGATGCCATCAGCTATTAGGCGCATATGTTCTTCTTCTAATGTTGGATAACAGTGAACAATGAAAGTCCTTTTTTCAAGCCAGACTGCATTTGGGCAATAGACTTTGTCGTATCTTACGGACTCTGGGTTTGTATACTCTTTTGATCTAAATGGAAACTTAACCCTTCCAAATCCGTTATGTTCCAAAAATGCTCTTTCAGTATAACTCTGAGGCCAGAAGGATCTCCATGCTGGAACTCCCTCTGCAACCAAAGCCTCTATCAGCTTGTTTTTATCGATTTTCATGTTATCTATGTCAACAACTATCGGAAAAACATAGAATCCATTCACTTTCTCGCTGTTATGAACTGGAAGGTATAATACTTGCGGAACTTCCCTGAGCTCTTTTATTAAGATTTCGCCGTTTCTCCTTCTACGCGGTAAATTCCAGTTGTCCAGCCTCTTCATTTCAGCTAAGCCTATGGCTGCCTGCATTTCTGTCATTCTATAGTTGTATCCAACGCGGACATGAATGTAATGAAGCGTACCCTCAAGCTCGAGAAGGCTTAGTCTTTTCTTAGCGTCAAAGCCATGATCTCTGAAAGACATACATTGCCAGTAAAGCTCTTCATCATCTGTAATAACTGCCCCTCCCTCTCCACCCGTTGTAAATGTTTTGTTCTGACAGAAACTGAAACAGCCCGCGTTACCGATGGTTCCAACTTTATTGCCCTTGTACATTGCTCCGTGCGCTTCAGCAGCATCCTCTATGACGAATAAGTCATTTTTTCTTGCAATCCTCATTATCTCATTCATTTCACATACATTTCCATAAAGATGAACTGGTATAATCGCTTTTGTTCGATCCGTAATCTTCTCTTCAATACTTTTAGGGTCGATGCAGTGATCGTTCCTTCTGACATCCGCAAAAACAGGAATTGCGCCTGCTTGAAGAACACAGAACGCAGTTGCTATAAACGTGTAGGATGGAACAATAACTTCGTCGCCTGGACCTATTCCCAAGGCCGCCACAGCTGTATGTAAAGCGCTGGTTCCACTACTTGTTAGCACTCCATATTTTGAACCATTCCAGTTTGCCCACTCCTTCTCAAACTTTCTTCCTAACTCACCAGTCCAGTAGTTTACCTCGCCAGTTCGCAGAGGCTCCATTGCAGCCCTGATTATATCTTCTGTAAACCAAGGCCATTTTGGAAGAGGTTCTTTAATCGTAGGTTCCCCGCCTTCAATAGCAGGCTTACCATATGTACTCATAATCTTCACCACACCTTCCTTTTTATTAGATCAAACAGAATATAAAACTTTAGAGTTTTCTGAAAAAGAGGAGGTTATGTTTCTTCTAACCAAAAAATTATGTACCCATTCACTCACCGACTTGCTAGATTATGTTTAAATTTGCTATCGCTACTTTCTAACTGTCTCATACAGTTTATTCATCATTTTTAATGCTGAATTCACAATTATGTCGCCGGCCTCGGGTGCTAAAATGTTTGGACCTATCGTCGTTTCATAGCTTCCAGAAGACCTTAAATCTCCGTCTTCTTCAAATGCCCTAAGCGTTGGAACATACCATATTGAGTCGTTAGCCAATTCACATATGAATGTATATCTAAATGGCGACTCTTTCTTGATCTTCAATCCGTGCTCAACAAAGATTTCACCTGGAAGTCCAATGATGGCGGCCACATCTCCTATGGCTATTGTTTGTACCCATGTTTTAATATGCTTGGGAGCGTTCAGAAAATAGTCAATCTTTGGATAGAAGAAGTATTTTAATGCACACTGCCGCATATTTACAGCCTTAATCTTCCCGCTTGCAAGTTCAGATGCATACTTTAACTCTTCTTCGGTAGGAATCCTTCTTGGGATTGTCACCTCCTCCATAGATGCTGCTAATCTTGTTTCTTTTTGGAAGTTCATTTGATTCCAAGCCCATATGGATTTTCCAGCCAAGAGTGACGCTACGCGTTCAGCATGACCGAAAAATTTGTTCTCTTTTCCATGCGGCTTGATAGCGTCGAACATAATAACGTCGCCACAAGTGCCATTCGCTAACATTGCCACAAACTCTTCACCCTTCATGCGTTGGATAATTCTTGAAAATTCACCAAAGTAGTCGGCAGAAATCATATACATGTCCTCGCATTTCTCAGTCGGGCTTAAACCTGCATAGTGCATAGCATAGTTTGCCATTAGACCTATTGTAGAGCCATTAGGTTTTCTAACGCAAAGAACATTAATCTCAGGGTCGACTGGACCAGCTGGTCTAACAATATTTGGATTCAAAAGGCCTGGATTAGTCCAAATAGTCCCATCCTTCATGTAAAAACGTCTATTTCCCAGTGGTTTAGCTTCTTCTTCCTTCTCAACACCAATCTCAGCATCTGTAAGCCTATTAACCGCCAACTGCACAGCATCTGAGATTCTATTTACTAAGAATCCTCCATACCAAGATTCCCCTGTTTCAGGACCGGTATGAGTATGAGTACAGCAAATCAGAACATTAGATGGGGGTATTCCAGTACGCTCATAAATAACATTTTTCGCATTATCTAAGTACTTGCGTTCAACACTTATCAAATCACATACAACTATGGCGACTTTACTTGCACCATCATCAAGAATAAGAGCCTTCGAGAAAAGGGGGTCATGAATGTCCCTTGCGATTCTCTTCTCGAAATAGCCAGAAATTTCAACACCTAAAGGGGGGGTAATATCTACCATCGCAGCTCCTGCCTTTAACCTGGCATCCATGATGTTACTCCTCCTAAACAAACAGTTTAGATCTTTCGCTTCTGCTGAACGATTTATTTTTTTGATTTAACCAAAGGATGAAATAATGTTTGACGAACGTAAGAATATTTAGTGACCAGATATTAAGTTTTGTGTCAGATTCCAGCACGACTGTGAAAGACGTAACCTCCATAAATATTGATACCAACCAATATTAGAGGCATGAATAACTGGCTGATTCTCTGGAACCATCATGTAAGTCAGTTATTTTGTAAAATGAAACAAACATTACATTTTACTGATATTTTTAGTGATAAGTGCTGTTAAAATTTCTACTTAAGTCATAGAAGAAAAACGTCGCCTTCTTGAGAAAGAAGAAATAAACATACTTGCCTGAAGAAGCAGTTCTAGCCATGAGTAAAAAACTTAACAATTGAACTTTCAAATTTTCATAAGAACAAATTGTTCGTGTTATTCTTTTTGCGAGACTTCGATTTTCTAACGCTCTTGGAAAGGATTTCCACTAGTTATAACTCAGTTTTCTGATCAAAAACAAGATCTTAATTTTAATTTGTTCACAATTTGTTTCTTCAAAAAGAATCGGTGTCATGCCTGTGGCAAGGCGTTTTTCGATTGTATAATATAGTTTGTCCCCTCTTGTATGGCCTGAGCGGCCAAGTTAAAATTTAGATCATGGGCATACTCTAAAGCCTTAATATAAGATTGCAGTCCCAAATCTAAAAGATTTATACTTAAAGCGTAAGTTGGGTAGGCAACATTCTTCAGTTCCGAAAGCTCGGTTCTTAAAACTAACATGTCATTCCGTTTAGCTTCCATCCGATTTGAAAAGGTCGTAGCTGTAATTGTGCCATTAATCAAGTTCATCATGTCAATGCTCATCAACTCCAAAATACCGCTTGCACGGGAATATAGGCTCTCAAGTTTTGCAGCGGTCTCTGCGCTCGTTAAGGTCTTAGGGCTAAAAAAGTAGAAATAGACCGCTAAGGAACCGGCGATGATTGCTATTGCAACGAAAAAAAAGAACATAATAGCCTTCTTCTTCAGCCTCAACTAGCAGACCACCAGTTAACCAAATACCCAAAAAATAAAAGTTACTTATTTAAACGCTTTTCCACTCAATGCCAAAAAATTAGAGCGAATCTATGGAAATTTGACCAGAACTCGACCTGGATTTAAATGAGCCTCACCCGCTTCAGTGTCGGCATACCTAAAAGCATCTTCCAAATCCTTGGCTGATCTAATGACGAAACTCTTATCTGAGATTGCTCTTTTTACTTTAGACCTCAAAAACATATCATTTCTTAGCAAATCTAAAACCTTAATAAAATGTTCCATTTTACTTCGCGTAACACCTTTAAACATCAAATTTTTGTTAACGACATTTGTAACGTCAACTGGAATTTCACCTGAAGAAATCCCAAGTAAGATGCACCTACCGCCTGGCCTAAGAAGACTGATTGATTGCGAAACCGTATTTTTATGAGCACCTCCTCCTGCAGCCTCGAAAACAACATCAATTTTGCCAAATAATTTCTCTAGTCTTTGTTTTTCCTTATACGAATTTAAGACAGTAGCAAAATCTCTAGCCATACCGAGCTTACCGTCAACTACGCCGATGAAGAACAGATTTTCATGTGGGATTCTTGCCAAAGACGAAACTACAGAAGCAACGAGAAAACCAATTGCGCCATCACCAATAACAGCAACTTTTTCACCTTCCTTAATGCCAGAAGTCTCTACAGCGTTCAAAGCAACCGAAATAGGCTCGGACAAGGCTGCAACTTCAAGTTCAATGTCTTCAGGAACAGGAATCACACGGGACTCTGGATACAAAAAGAAGGTTCGAGCGAGTCCATCCATAGTTGCAGCCATATACTTGGCTTCGTAGCAAAGATTCTCTTGTACATTCATGCAAGCAAAACATTTTCCACAAGGAACCAAAGGGTTAACGACAACCCTTGTTTTGGGCAGAAGGGTAGTTCCTAGTCCTGCTTTAACCACTTCAGCCACCCCCTCATGTAAAAGGCACATGGGAAGCCGCTTCGCAAGTTTCTCAGGTTCCTTTTGGCCCTTAAAATAAAGCATCTCACTCCCGCATATTCCAGCTATAACGGGTTTGA
>JAWBOR010000011.1:0-26535 GCA_038826015.1 Bathyarchaeia archaeon | reverse complement strand
TCCACAAATTCGTCTCGGCTACATTTAAACTGGTTAAGATCCATAATAACCGAGTAATAGCTGTATGAATGATTAACCCCGTTTCCAACCGTCTGCGAACGAAGCCCAGGAATCTTCTTTATTCCCTCTGTTAAGACTTGGGCGTTTTTTCGCCTTTTTGCTAAAAAGTCATCAAGCATTTTGAGCTGATTTAACCCTATGACAGCTGTGATCTCAGTCATCCTGTAGTTGAGACCTAACGTAACGTGATTATATCTCGACGCTTCTCCGTGGCTTCGAATAATCTTTCCATCTTCATACAATTTTTTACTATTAGTTGTTACCATGCCTCCTTCACCCGTGGTTAAGGTTTTGGTAGGATAGAAGCTATAACAGTTGAGATGATCAAATGAGCCAACGTCTCTCCCGTTTATCTCTGTGCCATGTGCCTGCGCAGCGTCATTCACAATATATAACTTATAATCTTCAGCAATCTCGGTTAAAGCTTTCATATCCGCTGCGTTCCCGAAGAGGTGAACTGGAGCTATCGCCTTTGTCCTAGAAGTAACCTTCTCCTTAGCGTCTTCGGGATCCATAGTTAAAGTCTCTTCGTTTATGTCTGCAAATACAGGTCTACCATGAGAAAGCATTACAGTGCTGGCAGTTGCAATAAAGGTGAAAGCGGGTACAATCACTTCGTTGCTCTTCTTTAAAATAGACATATAAGCCACATGGAGAGCGGCAGTTCCAGAGTTAACAGCGTAAGCGTATTCTGCTCCAACTTTTTCTTTGAACACGTTTTCGAACTGAAGGGTTTTTGAACCTTGACGAATATTACCTGAACGAAGCACTTCGGAAACATCTAAAATCGTTTCCTCTGAAAAAAAAGGCTTCGCAATCGGTATTTTCTTTTCAGAAACTGGCTTACCGCCGTTGATAGCTAGTTTCTCCATCTTTTTGACTTCCTATGTCAATATTCGTTATAGCCTAGAAGCATATTAATCTGAAGGTGCCAAAAAGTTCTCAAAATGATTTTATATTTCATAAGTGCAAGAATCACAATTCCCAATTTGTCTTCAATATCGATTTCTACAACTGAAAAAACCTTTTTTCTGGGAATAGATTAAAAAATATAATTTTTTATGAAATAAGAATGATTTTTCGTCAATTTAACATTTTGGAAGGAAGAATTGAGGCTTTTTTTATTTCGACAAATCTTTATGTATTTCTCGTATTGCTCATTCCCTACACGGTGATTTGAATGTCGAAGAGGAAACAACCAGCAAGAAAGGGAGAAGAAGAGGAAGAAGAATGGGACTGGGAAGAAGAGGAAGACTTTGAAGAGGAAGAAGAGGAAGACTGGTAAACATCAACAATTTTCAGCCAAAAAATCCAATGAAGCACAAAACTATTAATATTATATTTTTTTGGTTTTTTCTTTTGGAGTAAAAATTTGAGACTCAGTCTATTGTAGGCTTGTAGATTGAATCTTACGGGTCACAGGGTATATCCTCATCAAAGTTTTTGCAAAGTCTATTCTTAACCATTTCTCGTAAAAGTTAGCTATTTTCCTTATTCTGATTATTTTTTTCCGCAGTTTCTTTTCCTCATCTTTTAAATATGCCTTATCGATTTCGCTACGTAGAGCTTTTTGTAAAAGGTCTCTATAATCCTTAATGATTTCGTCGATTTCTTTTTCAATTCGTAACTTAACTTTATCTATTAGTATTTTTATGGAATCGGTATTTACAATTGTCATTCGGGGGAAAAGTCTGACATCATCATCGATTTCCTTTATGAAAGAGAAAACATGGCTGACATCAATTAATTCGTTTTTCTTATCGTAGCATGAATGATTCTGACAAAAGGCGTAAACTGAACGACATAAACGGATGTAAGGCGTCTTCCTTAGCAAAGCTCTGATTTTATTTTTTTCGTCTTTCTCAGCGTTATAAACCACAACGGCAAGGTTACCGATATCGACTAAATTATTCTCATCATCGAAATTGGGTCTTTTAGTCTCTCTTGTTCTCTTTAACAAAATAGGTTGATTCTCAGAAATGATGTTGAGGACCTCGTTAACCTTTTTGTCATCTACCTCCCAAAAAGATTTACTTATGGGTCTGCAACCTAAGGCTTTAAGACGCTTAGGTATTAACCCGCGGTTCTTGTATTCCTTAGATGCTTTATATACAACGCAGAAAACCATACGCAATTCTCCAATAAGTAATAAATCTGTGCATTCCATTTTCCTGCAGAATACGGTAGCGAGAACTAACCTTCTTTACGTATTTCTCCGATTCTTTAAGGAAATAAAATCCATCGAGACTGATGCTCGTCTCCCTTTTTCCGATAATAGTTACTTTCCCCAAAACCATTTTCTCAGCGTCATTCTCATCTTAAATATGCTGGGATTAAAATGTTTTGTGAAGATTACAACAATCTCTCTTTTCGCAATTGCCATCGCCTTCTCCCTCATATAACTATAAAGCAAATTTATTTTTTATTTTCGCTAAAATAAAAGAATACTCGCGTTGAAAGAGAAGCATAGGCTTTAGAAAACTCATGGAAGTTTTATCAGCGACCGGTTACTAAACAAATGTTGCATATCATACCTTTTAAGAGCCTGCCAAAGAATTGTGCATATCAGTTGCTCATATGTGAAACCTGCGGCTCTCGCTGCTTCAGGTAGGCATGAATGTGCATCTGGATCCGGGATTAAACCTGGTAGAGGGTTAACCTCGAGGACGCGAGGTTTGTTGTTTTTGTCAAGCCTGATATCCATCCGGCATAAGTCTCTGCAGTTAAGAACCTTAAAGGCTTTAATTGCAATATTTTTTATTTCGTTTTCCAGCTCATTTGATATTTTCGCCGGACAATGGAATATGTTCAAAGGTTTTTCAGGCACATCCCAAACCCACTTGGCTTCATAGGAGTATAACGGACTGGCTTCACGCGGTAATTTATCAAGCAAAATTTCAACTATGGGCAGAACTTGTGGTTCACCGTTTCCGATTAATCCAACTGTGAATTCTCGTCCAGGGAGAAACTCTTCGGCTATTGCAGGTTGTTTATAAGTTTCAATAACCCATTTTGCCTGTTTTCTAAGGCTTTGTTCATCTTTTACCAAAGAGCTGTTTCTGATTCCCTTACTGGAGCCCTCAGCTAAAGGCTTGACTACGAGAGGAAACATTATGTCCTTATCTATTTTTCCATCGGCTTCTGTGAAAACTTGAAAAGAAGGAGACGGGACGCCGTTGACACTTAAGACCTGATGAGTCAACGCTTTATCAAGAGCAACAGCCAGAGTTAAGGGTCCAGAACCTGTGTAAGGTATCCCAAGCATCTCCAAAATTGCGGGTATGTGAGATTCGCGGCTTTCTCCACGTATCCCCTCAGCTATGTTGAAAACAATATCCAGTTTCGATTTTCTAAGTTTATTATAAGCTTCCTCATCTGCCTCTATCTTAATTACGTGGCACCCGCCTATTTCTAAAGCTTCAGCGATAGCGTCCACTGTTTCTTCATCATCAAATTCGGCATCAAAATCTTCAGGTAATCCTTCATCGATTCTAGGTTGACCTTTTAGATTGTATGTTAAACCTACTCTGAGGTTCATTGTTTCTCCTTGCTCTACGAGTATAAACAGGAACTTTAAGAGGAGATGCTTTCTCTAACGGGATTTGCGGGTAGACGTAAACTTTTCCTTCATAATTCTTGAGAACAACGCTTTCTTTATCGATGCATTTAACATATTCAGGCTGTATTGGAATCTTGCCGCCGCCGCCTGGAGCATCAATAACAAAGCGAGGTATCGCTAACCCAGAAGTTTGACCCACAAGAGACTCTATAATTTTGATTCCAGCTTCAACCCTCGTTCTGAAGTGATACGTCCCTTTAACAAGGTCCATCTGGAAGAGGTAATATGGTCTTACGCGAATCTTTAGAAGTTTTTGAAGCAGATTTTTCATTGTCTCAGGATTATCGTTGACGCCTCTGAGAAGAACCGACTGGTTTCCCAACGGAATTCCAGCATCAGCAAGAAGCCCGCATGCCCTCTCACTTTCTTCAGTTATCTCACGAGGATGTTCGAAATGAACATTAACGTAAAGCGGATGATACTTTTTAAGCATGTTACAGAGTTTCGGCGTTATCCTTTGCGGAAACGTGCAAGGTACCCTTGTTCCAATTCTTAAAATTTCCACGTGAGGTATTGATCTCAGGCTTTTAAGCAGAAACTCTACTGTGTCGTCTGAAAGCATAAAGGGATCCCCGCCTGATAGGAGAACATCTCTGATAGCTGGGTTACTTGCAACATATCGGATTTGTTCAAGAAAGACATTGCGAGAAAGGTCAATGTGGGGTTTTCCTATTTTCCTTTTCCGTGTGCAGAATCTACAGTAAGTTGCGCAACTATTCGATACGCACATAAGAACTCTGTCAGGGTATCGATGGACTAAGCCTGGAACTGGGCTGTCTCCTTCTTCGTTTAACGGGTCTTCGTAACCAAAGGGATCTTGCAGCTCCAAAGGGCTTGGAATGCATTGCTTCCAAATGGGGTCGTCTACTTCTTCGATAAGGTCAAAATAATACTTCGAAATTTTCATTGGATATCTTGCTACAACAGCTTTAAGCGGTTCCACATCGACTTTAAATTTACAGAGAATCTGCTGGGGTCTAGTTATGCTTTGTTCGAGAATTTTTTTCCAGTCTTCAACCATCTTTTTGTACGCGACTCACTATAGCACCGTTAATGTGCTACAAAAAGTAATTATTGCACACAACTTTAGGTATTTAAATTTTTCTATTTAAAAATTCCGAGTTCACATTACATATCATGCAATTTATCACAATAGTAAATAATAAACCACTTCGTCGTGATAAGACCCGTTTTTTTTAATACTATTTTTTCTTACGGTTTCCAGTTTAAATCCTAATTTTTCAGCCACGCGTCTCATCGCCATATTCTCCGCCATGGTCTCTATTTCCAGTCTCTGAAACCCTTTTTCTCTAGAGATTTCAATAGCCGACTTCATAAGTTGCGTTGCAATTCCTTTTTTCCAATAATCTGGATGCACGCTTATACCTATGCTTGCTGTAGGCTTCATACCAATCCCAAGTTTCCACAAAACAATGAAACCGGCCACTTGTCCGTCATATTTAGCTATAAGCACTTCAACATCTGGGTTTAACGGTAGTTCTCTGAAAAATCTCTTATATTCTTGGTACTCTTTTTCAACATCGTGTTCAACATGTATGGTCAACCATTTTTTCACTTCAGGGTTACATTCAATTTCAGCAATACGTCTTATGTCAAAATCTTCTGGTGAAATCTGTTTGGCGTTGATTATTTCAAGGCTCAAAGGGTTCCCCCAACTGAAGATTATTAATGAAAACTCAGCTAAAAAGGTTTTATCGAGTTATTTAAATGGGAATAACTCAAAAACAATCGTATCATGGTAAGCCAAAAAACAAATACATTTTTATTGGTCTGTCTCCAAATTGATGAATCTGCATTACTAGCATATAAGCGAATAAAAACGTTTAATTGCTAATCAACGAGAATGAAAAAAGGAAGTAATTTTCATGTTTATGGAACCCGATGAACGAAGCGGAGAAGAAAGTTACGATCAGGCCATAACCATCTTTTCTCCAGAAGGACGCCTTTTTCAAGTTGAGTATGCATTCGAAGCAGTTAACCGAGAAGCAACAGTTGTTGGGGTCGCCTCTTCTGGAGGAATTGTTTTAGGTGCAGAAGAGCAGGAAGGAGACTTCCTAGATCCCAACTTCAACCGGAAGGTCTTCGAAATCGATGAACACATAGGCGCCGCCGTCGTGGGTTTGGCATCAGACGCTAATGTTCTTGTAGAACAAGCCAGAATATATGCACAAACTGACCGATTAATCTATGGTGAACTCGTGGATGTTGAGATTTTAGCCAAACAGATTGGAGACATAAAACAGATGTTTACACAATACGCAGGGGTTAGACCTTTCGGGGTCTCTATAATTTTTGGAGGGATAGATAAAACTGGAACGAAGCTATTTGTAACGGATCCCAGCGGTTCGTGCCGAGCTTATAAAGCTGTGGCAATAGGTATCGGACGCGAAATCATAGAAGAAAAATTGAAAAAAGAATACAAGGAAGATTTAGGATTAGATAAAACCGTCAAACTTGCGGTTGACTGCCTAGTTACATCGCTTAAAGCTCGTGGAGAGAAGTTGGTAATGAAAATAGCAATTATCCCTAGCGAAACAAGAAAATTTAGGATTTTAAGCAAAGAAAAACTTGCCACTATACTTAACGAGATGTTGTAACTATATTTTCAACCAAATTTTTTCCGGCGCAGATGTACAAAATATAACCTTTAATTTCATGTTTTTCACGGATATGTTGGATAAGATTAAAACATGCGGCAAGATTCGTCCCTGTTTTTAATTAATTCAAAGTTAAGAATCGATTTTTTGGCAAATCTTTATTTGCTCATGCATTGAATAATTAAGCGTCTAATTTCATAGGAGGTTTAGAATAAAATGAAATGTCCAGACTGCGGAAAACCAGCAAAATTCTTGAAAGAGTGGGATTTAAGCCCTAAGGTTCACGTTAAACTTTATGAATGCTGCGGTAAAAAAATACGGGAATATGTGAAAAAATAAATCTCCAACGCGTTTTTATACTGCATGAAAAACGAAGACATGCTCCCTCTTTTTTATTAACTCGGAACGTATCCTTCAATTTTGAGATGAGACTTCTGCCTCAAAAAAATAGTTGCTATGCCTTCCTCCCGCAACTTTTTTCTGAGTATTCTATCGTTGGTTGCAACCGGACACTTTAATTCTTTAGCTAATCTGAGAATGACATCGTCGCTGTTCTCACCAGGCTTTTTCTCGACATTGATGACCGTGCATTTTTTAATCAAGTCTAAAGCAGAAAACGCTTGAGTCCGTATCTTGGGTTTTTTTGCTGAAAGATTTCTTAGTTCCTCAAAAGTTGTAGAAAGAACAATAGGTTCAAAGCGTCCAAGGATTGTTCCCAATTCAGCAAATATATCTATTTTGAGCTGAAACGGAATGAAAAGAAAATTAGCATCTAAAATGACTTTAATCATATCTTCCAATCACGTGACAATTATTCCATCAGCGCAATGAAGCTTTTATTATCCATTGATTTTTTCGCGCTATATTAAACTATGTTACTATTCCATAACCGATGAGTCTCCATCTTCCAGAAATCTTTCGGCTTATCGCCACTCTGGATGCTTCTTCTACGCAAACTGGGCGGTTCAGTTTCAGTTCATACACATCACCTTTGACGGAGACAATATTTCCCACCGTAATTGATGTTCCAACATCGAGAAGAAGAGACTCACCCATGTTGACACGTTTAATCTCAAGCAACTCCTTTGTTCCGACAGCACGTTCAAATAAACGGACATCCAAAGACAAATCAAACCTTGTCGGCGGCAGAGTATCAGGCTTACCGACAAGATTTCCAATCAGTCCGTCGGCTTTAGTTAAAGACGGGTCTAGAAGCGTTCCAACTCCAACCAAGCCGCCGCACTGAGCCTCTTCAACAGAACGACCGCCAGCATGGAGGCTAACTGCCTCAGTAAATAACGGTGTATAGGAATTTGGCTTAACAGGAGAACCGCTGATTCCAGGACGTATTTCCAGTTCATCTCCAATTTTGAATTTCCCTTGAATTATTGTGCCGCCAATTACGCCTCCAACAAGGTCTTCAATAAGGGCTCCGGGTTTATTAACGTCAAAGGAACGAACAATATACATTCTCGGAGGCTTCATTGGGTCGCGTGGAGGTGTTGGAATATATTTTTCTAATGCGTAAAGCAGTAGATCAATGTTGATTTGTTGCTGAGCGGACACAGGGATTATTGGCGCGCCTTCAGCCACTGTTCCCTTCGTAAATTCGATTATTTCCTGATAGCTTTCCAAAGCACGTTTTCGATTAACCAGATCAATCTTTGTTTGGGCGATAACTATCTTGTTTATGCCGATGATCTCAATGGCTGCAAGATGCTCACGGGTCTGCGGCTGTGGACATGGCTCATCAGCAGCTATCGTCAATATAACCCCATCCATAATGGTTGCGCCCGAAAGCATTGTTGCCATTAACGCTTCGTGACCTGGTGCATCTACAAAACTGAGCGCCCTAACGAATTCTCCTTTAGAACCACATCTAGGGCATATCTCATATGTCGAGTAATTATGTGGGCTCTCACATTTCGGGCACTTGAAGACCGGAGCATCAGCGTAACCGAGTTTTATGGTGATCCCCCTTTTCAGCTCTTCGCTGTGCCGTGAAGCCCAAACGCCGGTAAGTGACTGAACCAACGTTGTTTTCCCATGGTCTACATGTCCAATTGTACCTATGTTAACCTCGGGTTGCCGCCTCAAGGAACTATGCTTGTGCGTAACCGAATTATGCAACATAGTTTTCACATCATCTGCCTTAGAATCCTTAGGGTTCTGCAAATCATACAATCTCCAAGAATCGTAAAAAGAAACAACAGAACAGAATAAAAAGATTTCTAGGCATAATTTCTTAAACATTCATTTCTACTCATTTAATACAGATTTTTAATTCATAAGTTATTTATGAAAAATGGTGGCAAATAGAAACCACCCGCCTAGAGAAAAGGCCATTCCAAGCGAACACATAGCTAAAAGATTCGTGGAAGGAATTCAGTGTTTTTCACTCCCCCTCCTTCCACGGGTCAAGAAAAATAAAGTTTCAAATTTGCTACTACTGATTTAGAGTAGCATAATAGAGTATTTTGGTGCTATATCATTGTTTAAGCACGTCACCACAACAAGATTGAAATAATATTTCCTCCATAAGACAATATTGATTTTCTTAGAAATAGGAAAATTTTTCATTTTTTGCAGAAGTAACCTTAGAAACAAAATTTCACAAGTTCTATGATAATTAAAAGGTTCATTTCAATTTGTGAAGTTTCCTGGGGGAGGCAAGGCGATGAGTGTTGCTGAGGCTTGGATAGTTGGTACAGTTATCATCCCTACGATTTACGCTTTGGCCTACTTCATTTATAAGAAACTTTCACAAAAACGCCTTTGATTTTTTCGAATTATGAATGTATGAAAACGGTTGTCATAAATCCAATGTTTTTATGAACTTCTTTCACGTTTAACCGCACAATTTCAGCTAATATGTTATTTTTCAACATTGATTCTTGATCTAAAATTAAAGGGAGGAAACGAATCTCACAATTTTAGAAATGGTTTCTATCTATAATTCGTATCCCATTTAAAAACAAGAAGTTTTTATAAGACTAAACTAATTTTAAGAAGAGTCGCTAATACAACAACGGTGATTCAGTTGGTTAATTGTGAAAAATGCGGCTTCCCATTACCGGAAGAAAGCAATTTCTGCCCTAACTGTGGGGCTATTGTAAAAAAGAGAACAGAGATGCCGATGTCCTCAAGAAAAGTTATAGCCGGCTCTTTAAAACTGGGGGTGCTTGGCGCATTTTTATCCATAACAATATTATTATTTACACCGAGTGTAGACCTATATTTCCTTCCTTCCTTTATTTCATCTTTTATTGTTATATACTTGTCTGGGACTAAAAGGATTGAGAAAGCATTAATAATAGCTGTAACTGTCTATCTTTTAACAGATTCATTCATAGCGAGCCTTGTATTGGGAGACCTTTATATCAGGCACCAAACACTTGCTTCTTTATATGGCGACTATGTGCCGACTTTTTTGGATGTCATAATGTATTTAGTCTCTCCGATAACAGCCTTTATTGTTGCTTACTTGGGTGCAAGATTTGCTCCTCAATTGAGAGAAGAACCTTCTTCTATTGCGTATAGAAGAGAAGAAACTGGGCCAGGTGGAGTCGTTTATAGTATTAAAGAAACTTTGAAGACACATTTATCTGCTCCTTTCATAAGGTTTAAATATTATTCGGATAGGTCTCCTACTACGGTTAATCAATGTAAGTGATTGCAATGAATGTGCCTAAAGAGATCATGGCCTACTGCCCTAAGTGTAAAAAGCATACTTCTCATCCTGTCTCGATTTATAAAGAAGGGAAAAGACGGGCTCTCGCCAAAGGAGAACGGGCGCATGAACGAGAAAGAAGAGGCTATGGTGGACAGAAATATCCAATGTTGAAAAGAAAAGCCAAAACAAGTAAAAAGCAAACTCTTAAACTAAAATGCAAGGAATGCGGTTACACGCTTCACAGAAAGGGGATACGCCTCAAAAAAATGGTGATTAAGCAATAGAAAATTCAGGCGAAAAAGAAATGAGTGAATGGGATAAAATCATACCTAAACCAAAAAGCGTTTTCCTCCAAGTTAAATGCTCAGATTGCGGCAACGAGCAAGTGGTTTTCAGCCACGCATCGACCACTGTCCACTGTAATATTTGCGGGGCGGTTCTTGCTGAGAAAACTGGTGGAAAAGCTGATATTAAAGGCGAAGTCATAAACGTATTGGAGTAGAATCCGAACATGCCTCTGCTGAAAAAAGACGAATGGCCCGAGATAGGAGAACTTGTTATAGCCACAGTCAACAGGATAACCGATTACGGGGTATATGTAACTCTAGACGAGCATGAAAAGGAAGGTTTTCTTCACATATCTGAAATCTCATCTAGATGGGTTAAAAACATCCGTGATTACGCCCGTGAGGGAGAAAAGATTGTTTTAAAAGTGTTAAGGGTTGACCCTGAAAAGAGGCTCATAGATCTTTCTCTTAGAAGGGTTACAAACCGCGAGAAAAGAGATAAAATTCTCCAGTGGAAAAGAAGCAAGAAAGCCGAAAGCTTACTGAGA
Source organism: Bathyarchaeia archaeon (assembly GCA_038826015.1). GTDB lineage: Archaea > Thermoproteota > Bathyarchaeia > Bathyarchaeales > DTEX01 > JAWBOR01. The sequence goes on along the minus strand of JAWBOR010000011.1, from coordinate 15,730 downwards.
AGAGCAGCTCAAACGTTAGGAATGTCTATAGAGGAATTTTCTGAGAAGGTGGAGGCTCCGCTTGAAAAAGCTTTCGGTGACATATATGAAGGATTAGAAAGCGCCGCGAGAGAAGGCGTTGACGTCTTGTTAGAGCAAGGTTTCCCCAAAGAAATAGCTGAGGCGCTGACTGAGATTGCTAAAGATAAAATTAAGATATCTATGGTGAAAGTAAAAGGAATCTTGAAGATGACTTGTGTGGCGCCTAATGGTGTTTTACGGATAAAAGAGGCGCTTTTGAAGGCTAAAAAAATCGATGTTCCCCGTGGAACAGATGTGGAAATATCCGTGGTTTCCCCACCAAAATATTGTATAGAGATAACAGCGCGTGATTATAAAGAGGCAAATGCCATACTGAAGAAAGCCGCGGACATCGCCATAGAGAGCATCATTTCGGCTGGTGGACAAGGAGTCTTTGAACGAGGCCCGTAAATGGTTTGGCTAATGAGAAAATGCGTAGAATGTAGAAAATACACGCTTAGAAATGATAAATGTCCATATTGTGGAGGAAAAGTACGTGTTCCTCACCCAGCAAAGTTTTCACCTGAAGATAAATACGCTAAATACAAGGGTAGGATGAGGAGCTTAACAAATGAAAAAAACAACAATAATGGAGAAAAGCAAAACTGAATTAAGAAGCCCGATTCTAGTTGAGGGTTTTCCAGGGTTAGGCATGGTTGGAAAGATCGCGGTGGATTATCTTTCAAAGCAGTTGAAAGCCAGAAAACTAGCTGAACTTTACTCTCCCCATTTTGCTTATTTTGTTTTGGTAACAGATGATGGAAGTGTTAGGCTTCTTCGCTCTGAATTCTACTACTGGAAGAATGAAATTGGAGAGAACGATCTCATATTGTTAACTGGAGATAGCCAGCCGCAGACTATTGAGGGACAATACGAAATAGCTGACTCCATACTTGAATTTGCAAAAAAGAAGAACGTGAAATTCATTGTAACAATTGGTGGATATAGGAAGGAAGTTGAAGGCGAACCACAAATATTCGCATCTGCAACAAATCCAGAATTGTTAAATAAGGCTTTAGAAGCTGGAGCTAAAAATACTTCTTCAGGAAACCCGATAGTTGGGATGGCTGGGCTGCTTCTAGGCTTAGCCAAATTCAAAGAGATAGACGCTGTTTGTCTTTTAGTGGAAACTCCAGGTTACATATCAGATCCGAAAGCTGCAAAAAGCGTTCTCCGCATGCTTTTAAAGATGTTGAATCTTGAAGTTAGTCTTGCAGGCTTAGACAAAGAGATACGCAAATCTGAACAAGTTGTCGAGAAATTCAGGAAGATCGAAGAACAAATGAAGATTTCGGATAAAAGGAGACAAAAAATCGAAGAAGAAAAAGTTTCGTATATCAGCTAAATTCAATAAGACTTAAACAATGAAGTTGTGTTGTTTCTTTGCAAACTTCTGTAGAACTTTTTTAAATTCTTGAAGATCATTTACGGCGTGATTGATGAAGCTGATGTGAGAGTCTACAAGTTTATAGATCTCAGATTTCGAATCAGCTTCCAGAAGGTCGTTTTCAATTTGTTCAATTACGAGTTGCGTTAAATCGCTTCGTTTTGTAACAGAATCAAGAGCATCTAAGATTTTCGTCCGAATGTCTTCCGCAGCTTGATCAGGAAGTTCACCCTTGTTTATTCGGCCAGTAACTTCCTGAACAACGTCTTCAGTTGATAACGGCATGCTTCTTCTAGCCGCAACCTCACCTTTCGGGGTTAAGAAAATCATGATCGGAACCATATTTACTCCGTATAACTCGGCTACTTCTTTGTTTTTTGGGTTCTCGATGTTGATCAACCGTATCTGCACGTCTTTTATTTCTCTACGTATCTTTTTGCTTATCTTCGAAAGATTCTTCTTATCTTCGTATAAGTCGGAATAAAAATACATTATTTCGACTTTACCATTGTTCATGATACTACCAACGAAAAATCTTATAACTCTAAAAAATAAAAAAGGAGTTCTCTTTGATCTACATCATTTCTTTTTATGCTCTCACCGTGATCTCTTTAACTATACCGGCGGCTATTGTAGTTCCCATGTCACGTATTGCGAACCGCCCAAGCTCAGGAAACTCCGTGTAAAGTTCGATAGGTATCGGACGCATCGGTTGAAATCTTACCAAGGCACCATCTCCAGTTTTAAGGAATGACGGTTTCTCTTCAACTGTCTGCCCCGTTCTGGGATCGATCTTTCTAATTAATTCCGCAAACGTACATGCAATTTGAACAGTGTGAGCGTGGAGAACGGGGGTGTATCCGGCTGCTATGGCTGTTGGGTGATGTATGACTATTATCTGGCCTATGAACTCTCTTGCAACTGTTGGCGGATTGGTGGGATGTCCACATACGTCGCCTCTCTTTATATCTTTCTTTGAAATTCCTCTAACATTGAAGCCGATGTTGTCACCTGGCTCAGCTCTAGGTATCCTTTCATGATGGGTTTCGATGGATTTAACTTCACCTGTCAAGTTACCGGGCATAAATACAACAGTGTCGCCTTCTTTTAAGACACCAGTCTCAACCCGCCCAACCGGAACTGTCCCAACACCGGTTATTGTGTATACGTCTTGTATGGGCAATCGCAAAGGTTTATCAAGTGGTTTAGGTGGCAGTTCAAGGGCATCTAAAGCACCATATAAAGTTGGTCCTTTGTACCAAGGCATTTTATCACTTGGTTTTACTAGGTTATCCCCAGTCCATCCGGAGACCGGCACGAAGTTTATTTTGTCAGGGTTATAACCCACCATTTTAAGCATTCGGCTGACTTCCTTTTTGATCTCGTCGTATCGTTCTTGGCTCCAATTGACAGAAGCATCATCCATTTTATTTATGGCCACAACAAGCTGTCTCACGCCTAAAGTGAAGGCTAAAAACGCATGCTCCCTAGTTTGTCCGCCTGCGCCGATGCCTGCCTCGAATTCTCCCTTTTTCGCAGAGACGAAGAGAACAGCAGAATCTGCTTGGCTAGCTCCAGTTATCATGTTCTTTACGAAGTCTCTGTGTCCAGGCGCGTCGATAACTGTGAAAAAGTATCTAGGCGTCTCAAACTTGAGAAAACGCAAATCTATGGTTAGCCCTCGTTCTCTCTCTTCTTTTAAGTTATCTAGGACCCAAGCATACTTGAAGGTTTCCTTGCCCATTTTCTTTGCTTCTTCTTCGTAGGCTTTTACTGTTCTCTCATCAACTGCTCCAGCTAAATATAGAAGGTGTCCAGTGGTTGTTGATTTTCCGTGATCCACATGTCCGATGATCACTAGGTTCAGATGAGGCTTTTCTTGTTTACTCATTCTTATTCCTCCAGTTTTAATATCCCGATTTTTTATTGAGATTCGTTTAAAAAATCATTTCATTCAATTATTTTAAGTTTATCCCTTTTTTCAATCCTTGATTTAAAAAGATTCGGTAAATATGAATTTTGTTAATGCGACGAACTTGAACCAGCTAAAGAATGAATATGAGCAAAAATCTTTAGAAATAGAAGTTTTGATAAAAAGATTTTTCTGCTACGTCCGCGCATTTTTCATATGGATAAGTATGAGCAAACTTTCTCTTGTTAACATTGCAACCGAGTATTTTACAATGCGAGGTTATAAACTGAAGAAGGACATCGGCGACGAAGAATTTCAATCTCTAACTACAAGGTTTGACTTGATCATACATAAGGGAAATGAAGTGCATCCTGTGTTAATTAAAGATTGGAATAGAACAGTGGGCGTAAACATCGTTATAAATGTAGATAAGGCTTCTCAAAGCGCCGGTTTTTCAACCCCAATATTAGTAGCCGAAAAATTCAGCGATCACGCAAAGGCTTATGCCAACCGGAAAGGCATCAAATTAATCACTAAATCCGAGATGAAACGAGAAATAAAAAGGTAACTCAAAAATGTTCTAGATACTCATCCAGTTTCCCCTCATATTCGAGTTTTCCAAGCCAATCAACAATTCCAACCTCACATTTCTTCTTTCCATTGAGAACCAGAAGGATTTCTTCGACTATGTCTTCAATCCTTCTACCAGTGACATCGATTTCGCATACTTTGTCAACGCCGCAACATTTTATTGCGTCATATAAACAGACATCCAGAATCTCAGCAGCAAGATTCTCTTGAACCTTTTCTTTTTTGTATCCACGTTTTTCCAAAACAATTTTTAACTCATGAGGATCGCGTCTCAAGACAAATGCATATTTTATCTCTTCAGGAGCAATTAAATCCGTTGCATAATGACCCTCAATGATTAAGTCTCCGTTTGAATCAGCCATTATCTTTTTTATTCTCTCTGAAAGTTTCTTCATGTCAGCGATAAATGTATCTCTTTTCTTATCCATCCCGCTGTACAGTTTTTCTTTTTTAACCAAATTGCCAATGGAGATCAATCTCGCATTGATTTTAGACGCTAACATGGCGGAAACAGAGGATTTTCCAACCCCTGGTGTGCCAGTAACAACAATTGTTCTTCCAGAAACCGGTTTGTAATTAGGTTGGGCAGTTTTCATATTCAATTATCAGCTTCCTTCTTGATTGTAAATGTTGCCTATTTATTTTGGTATCTGATTAAAAGCCTCAGAGCTTTATCCGTGTCTCTTCTTTTATACATCTCAGCGTTATGGCGGTTTCAGTGCTTGTAACGCCGTCTATAAATCCGATCTCATCTATGATTCTCGTTAATTTTTCACTGTTTTCTGTTCGAATCTTGGCTATCACGTAATAGGCGCCAGTCACATCATAAACTTCGTATATATCATCCATCTTACTAAGAACTTCAAACACATGCGGAAGCCTCTTAGGATCAGCGTTTATAAGAACAAAAGCTGTGATTTCTTTGCCTACCATGGCGGGATTAATCAACGCTGTGAGCCTTTTTATTATTCCCTTTTCCAAAAGTTTTTTAACCCTCATAAAAACGGTTGCTTCGCTAACATTGAGTTTTTCAGCTATTCTGGCAAAGGGGGTTCTTGAATCTTCTTGAAGCATTTCTAAAATAGTCTTATCTGTTTCATCGATCTTTGAGGACATTTCGCTCACTTCTATTAAAAAGAAATATGTAAGTCGCCTATATAAATTAACTGAAGAAATATTAATTATTGATGTAATTTATTAAGGAATCTTCATTTTTTCCGAAATCTTTATAAGAGAATGTTTATCTTTCTCTAAAAGCATGAACAAGGAGGCGAAATCTTTCAAATTAAGATGTCTCGAATGCGATGCGGAATTAGAGATACCAGATGACGCAATTTCAGGAGAAATTGTCAGCTGTCCAGATTGTGGAATGGACTTCGAAGTGAAGATTACAGACAAGGGTGAAAAAGAGATCATAGCAGCAGAGATCGAAGGAGAAGACTGGGGCGAATAAAAATCGATGATTAAAGTAGGAATGGTATACGATCGAGTTCGATGGGATGAGAAAGCGCTGATAGATGCATCAAAGAAAGCTGGAGTAGACTTAAAGCCAGTTGACTCCAAAGAAATTTACATCGACGTTTCTTCAAGTTTGGAAAAACCTAATGAAAAATTCGGTGAAACAGTCATCCAACGTTGTGTGAGCTATTTCAGAGGCTTACATATCACAGCTGCGCTTGAAAATTCAGGGATCAGAGTGATCAATCCGTTTAATGTTTCCCTAACATGCGGTAACAAGCTATTCACAACATTGACTCTCGCTAAAGCAGGTGTTCCCGTACCTCAAACTCTTGTGGCATTCACAGGTGAAGGAGTATCCCAAGCCCTAGAAAAACTCGGTTATCCCGCTGTTGTGAAACCTGTTGTAGGAAGCTGGGGAAGACTCATTGCGCTTATTCGAGACAAAGATTCAGCCCAAGCGATTGTTGAGTCAAGAGAAGAGATGCAGAATCCATTGTTGCAAATATATTACCTTCAAGAATACATTAAGAGGCCGCCTCGTGACATACGTATCCTCGTAGCCGGCGACGAAGTAATAGCAGCATCATACAGATATTCGCCCGAAGGTGAGTGGAGAACAAATGTTGCAAGGGGAGGAACCAGTGAACCTTGCCACGTTACAGATGAACTTGAAGACATTTCGCTTAAGGCAGCTAAGGCCGTGGGCGGAGGCGTACTAGCCGTTGACTGTATGGAATCGCCGAAAGGCATTTTAGTACATGAAGTTAACAACACACCGGAGTTTAGAGGGCTTTCTTCTGCAACAAAAGTAGATATTGCTGGAAAGATCATCGATTACGTGATCAAGGCGATGAAGAAATGAAGGTTGCAATCTTCGGGGCTTCAGGATACGTTGGAGGCGAGATTCTCCGCATCCTTTTAAGACATCCCCAAGTTGAAGTAGCGGCTGCAACATCAAATACATACGCTGGCGAATTCGTCCATAGAGTGCATCCGAACCTCAGAGGGCAAACGACCCTAAAATTTGTCAGATCAGATATGTCAAAAATTGTGAACAACTGTGATCTATTATTCTTGGCGACACCGCACGGAGTATCTTCAACCTTTATGCCGCAGATCCTAGAAACGGGTTTAAAAGTAGTCGATTCAAGCGCAGATTTCAGACTTAAAAACCCTGAAGAGTATCCCAAATGGTATAATTGGATTCATAAAAATCCGGAATTATTGCAAAAGGCGGTTTATGGTCTCCCTGAGCTTCATAGAGCGGAAATAAAGAAGGCCCAACTTGTGGCGGTTCCAGGGTGCATGGCTGCTGGTGGCATATTGGCTTTGGCTCCAATTGTTAAGTCTGGGAAAATAGAGAAAGACAGGATTGTTGTCGATTTTAAGGTTGGTTCTTCGGGTGCCGGGGCGAAGCCTTCCTTGTCTTCCCATCATTCAGAGCACTACAGCGTAGTTAGACCGTACAAGCCTGTTGGGCACCGACACACTGCTGAGATGGAACAGGAGCTGAGTGCTTTAGCAGGAGACAAAATCTTGGTTTCTATGTCTGCACATGCGGTTAACATGGTTCGAGGCATACTTTCAACATGTCATGTCTTCCTAACGGAAACAATTTCTTCAACAGATATATGGCGTCTTTATAGGGATTTTTATGCTGAAGAACCGTTCATCAGGTTTGTTCGGGATGTGAAGGGTAACTTCAGATATCCAGACCCTAAGATAGTTGTCGGGTCAAATTACTGCGACATAGGTTTCGAAATCGATGAACACGTGAACAGAATTGTGTTTCTCTCAGCGATTGATAACTTGATGAAGGGAGCAGCTGGAACAGCGGTTCAAGACATGAATATAATGTGCGGCTGGAACGAAAAAGAGGGCCTGCGAGACATCGGCTTACATCCAGTTTGAGCGTGAAAACCATGATTGTTTTAAAGATTGGCGGAGACATCTTCCAAAAAGGATTAAACCCGACCTTGTTGAACGACATCAAAAAGGTTCTTGAATATGAAAAGATTGTTATCGTTCACGGCGGCGGAGACGAAGTAACAAAGATAGCTGAAAAACTAGGAAAGAAACAAGTCTTTATATCCTCACCTGAGGGAATAAGAAGCCGCTACACGGATGAGGAAACGGTTGAAATATATACCATGGTTATGGCTGGTAAGATAAACAAGACTATAGTTCGTTGGCTTCTAAATCAAAATATTCCAGCTGTAGGATTATCAGGCATCGATTCTGCTTTGCTTAAAGCAAACCGTAAGAAACGGCTCATTATAATTGATGAAAGGGATAGAAAACGGATAATCGATGGGGGGTTCACAGGGAAAATTACTCAAGTTAATTCAACTATTATTGAAGTTCTTGTCAACAATGGATATGTGCCCGTTGTAGCTCCAATAGCTCTCGGAGAGGAGAACGAATTTCTTAATGTCGACGCCGACAGAGCTGCGTCTCAGATAGCTGGAGCCATTAAAGCCGACAAGATAATCTTTCTAACAGATGTTCAAGGCGTCCTTCTAGAAAACGAACACATCAAGAAGATACTTATGCATGAAATCAAGAGAATACTGCCTAAAATAGGGCCAGGGATGGACAAAAAAATAATTGCTTCAGCTGAGGCTCTAGAGTTAGGAGTTAAGGAAGCTCTAATAGTCTCTGGATTTGTTGAGCAACCCTTAATCAATGCCTTAAACCACAAAAACGGAACAGTGGTTACTATTGAATGAAGACGAAATTATTACGGCTGAGAACAGTTTTCTCGCCAATGTTTATCAGAAATTTCCCGTGTGTTTTACTCGTGGCAGTGGAGCGTTTCTTTATGATGTTAATGGGAAAGAATACGTAGACTGCATGGGTGGATACGGAGTTAGCCTAATAGGGCATTGCCACCCAAAAGTCGTCAAGGCAATCCGTGAACAAAGTGAGAGGCTAATCACATGTCACTGTTCATTCTACAACGATAAAAGAGCAGAACTTTTAGAGAAGATTGCAAAGATTTCTCCAAAAGAGTTGAGTAAAGTTTTCCTTTCCAATAGCGGTGCAGAGTCTGTTGAATGTGCTTTGAAAGCCGCAGTAAAATACACGGGTAAGAAGGAAGTAATCGCCATGGTTAGAGGTTTTCATGGGAAAACCTTTGGGGCTCTTTCGTCAACATGGAACCCAAAGTACCGTGAAGCCTTTCAATCTTTCCTTAATCCAAACTTCAAGTTTGTTCCTTTTGGCAAAATCGAGAAAGTTGAAGAAGCAATGTCCTCTGAGACAGCTGCAATTATTGTTGAGCCTATTCAAGGCGAGAGCGGCATATACGTGGCTCCAGATGGCTTTCTCCAAGGCTTACGTGAAATCTGTGATAAACAAGACATTGTGTTAATCTTCGACGAGGTTCAGACTGGTTTCGGCCGCACTGGACGAATGTGGGCTTCAGAGCATTGGGATGTCATACCTGATGTAATGTGTGTGGCCAAGGCCATGGGCGGCGGCATCCCCCTTGGCGCAACCATTGCAAAAGAAGAAATAATGAATTCTCTCAAGGTTGGCGAACACTCAAGTACTTTCGGCGGTAATCCCCTTGCTTGCGCTGCGGCAACCGCTACCATAGAAGTAATCCTTGAAGAAGGATTAGTTGATAGAGCTCGGGTTCTTGGAGAAAAGTTCAAGGACATCCTTCAGAAGATTGTGGATGAATCGAAAATTCTTAGGGAAGTTCGCGGTTTAGGTCTAATGATAGGGCTTGAATCCAGAATTGACATATACAATGTGCTTATAAAAGCCTTGGAAAGAGGCGTGATCTTGTTATATTCGGGCAAAAACATAATTCGTTTTCTTCCGCCTCTTGTGATTGAGATGTGTCAGCTTGAAAAAGCAGCAGAAGTCTTGAAACGAATATTTCTTGAAGAAGAATCTAGGATCCTTAACAAATGAAAAGGTTCTTTTCCTTGAAGAATAAATCAAAAAAGTGAAAGCAGTAATGGATCAAACGGCGTCAGTGGAATTATTACAAAAAATGCTGGAGTTTTACAGTCCAAGCGGTAAAGAGACGGAAATAGCGTTATTTTTGAAGGATTCACTTGAAAAATTAGGTTTTACAAGAGTCTGGACAGACAGAGCTGGCAATGTTTACGGCGAGATCGGACATGGTTCACCAACAATTCTTCTCTGCGGACACATGGATACTGTGCCTGGACGGTTGCCAGTAAAAGCTGAGAATAACCGTCTTTACGGTAGAGGTGCTGTGGATGCAAAGTCTTCGCTTGCAGCAATGATTTCGGCTGTCGCCAGTTTTAAATTGAGTTTGAAGACGGGGAGAATCATTGTTGCCGGTGTCGTGGATGAAGAAGGTAGGGCAAGGGGGATCCGCCAACTGATACGTGGAGGGTTAAAGGTCGATTACGCAATTTTCGGTGAGCCCAGCGGGGTCAAAAATGTTACCTTTGCTTATAAGGGGCGTCTCAGATTAAGGATGACCTGTAGAACTAAATCAGGCCATGTTGGAGCTCAACACTTGCTTAGCAACGCAATTGAAAAATCTTTAGGTATGTGGAATCGGTTTAAAGACTATTTTGAGAAGAATAAGTCAAGGCTTGGAATCTTTTATTCAATATCGCCGTGTCTAATAGGCATAAGTAGCCGAAGAACCTCTGGCGGCATACCTGATATCTGCGTTCTAGACATAGATTTAAGACTGCCGCCAACAATTAAATGCAAAAATGGACTTGAACTAGTAAAAAAGGACATTGAAAGATTCCAGAAAGAAAATGGAGAAGCAACAATTACTTTGAAAGTCATTGATAAGGTTGAACCCTTTGTAGCTGACAGAAACAATTTGGTGATGAAAGCTTTAAAGGAAGCCATTTATGAAGTCACTGGTGAACATGCGAGTTTTCTTAGAAAAACAGGAACAGGAGACATGAATATATTCGGTGCTAACAAGAAGATTCCTATCGCAACTTATGGACCGGGAGATGCACGGTTAAGCCACACATCTGATGAATGCATTGATATATCAGAATATCTAACTGTCATACAAGTCTATAAGAAAGCAATAGAAAAAATTTTGTTATGGAGTCAAGTGGATGTTTCCTCTTTATGATGAGAATAGGCCCTCGAGAAGACCCTATGTAAACTACGTGCTTATAATAGTTAACACAGTAGTCTTCTTTTATTTTTTTCTTCGAGGATGGAGAACTCTGCAAACAGCAATAGTGAATTACGGCGCTATCCCTGTCTTCATTCTAAACGGAAAAAGGCTGGAAACCCTCTTCACAAGCATGTTTATGCATGCTGATATTCTACATTTAGCTGGAAATATGGTTTATCTATGGGTTTTCGGCGACAACATCGAAGACACTTTAGGGCATGGAAAATATCTCCTTTTCTACCTGGCTGGAGGATTAGCTGCCACTTTCGCGCACATCGCCTCTACACTTCTTTCAGGATTTATATCTCCGCTGCCATATGTTATGGCTGATCTCGCATCTCCTTCAGTTGGTGCCTCTGGAGCTATATCCGCTACGCTTGGTGCTTATCTGCTTCTATTTCCAAGGGCGAGAATAAGAACCTTAGCAATCTATTTCTTTATTACGATTGTACGCGTCCCCGCCTATTACTATCTGGGTTTTTGGTTTCTCTATCAGCTCATAATGGGTGCGTTCTCCCTAACAGGGTTGTCTTCAGGTGTGGCGTTTTGGGCTCACATAGGTGGATTCGTTTTCGGAATGGTTGTCGTAAAGGCTTTCAATGTAACTCCTAGGAAAAAGATGCCTATGCGCTTGCTGGGAAGACCGATCAGACCTTTGGTTGCGCCCTGGGTTAGGGCTCCATTAGTTGATGTTCAAATTGAAACCGATCGCGTAATAATCATGGCAGATTTGCCAGGAGTTGAGGAAAATGATATAAGAATCGCCGTCTCCGAAAATATTGTTACCATATCTGCTGAACATAACGACATAAAATTTTACAGGCAAATATCGTTACCAGTGTTGGTTATCCCACAAGTAGAAAACTTTGTTTACAGAAATGGTGTATTAAAATTCACACTTTATCGTACGTTTGAAATATAAAATATTTTAATTCTGGGTCAAATGTTTTGGTTAAGGACGCAATTAAACGGTGTTGACAATATGCGTAGATTTATGACAATATTGTGAGCTGAAGACAAGTGAACACTTATTTGATAATCGCTTGCCCCAGATGTGGGTCAATCAGATATGCAAAGGATAACCAAAAAACTGCTGAATGCCTGAAATGTGGTTATCAGATAACTCTTAACAGTCTGAAAACTAGAATATTGATGAGGACAAGAAACGTAAAAGAAGCCATTGAGGCTGTAAAAAAGTATAAGATGAAACTTAAAAACATGAACCAATATAAGAATAATAAAGAAACATGAGGTATAACCTTGTCTAAAAGAAATGAAAAAATTAGTTCAATGGCTGACCTCCTCAGAAGCGGCGCAACTCTAACAAACTTAATGTGCCCTGCTTGTTCTTCGCCTCTTTTCGAGTTGAAGAGTGGAGAAATATGGTGCGCTCAATGTCAAAAGAAGGTGGTTGTTGTGAAGGAGGAGGAATCAGTTGAGGCTGTAAAGGGTCTAATTATGCTTGATGAAGTTGAATCCACTCTTCTCATGAAGATAAAAGAAATCAACGAAAGAATACAAAAAGAAAGTAGCATCGAAGAACTTCAAAGATTAAGCATTATTCTGTCTAATTTACTTGAAAACCTCGATAAAACGAGAAAGATAAAAAAGCATGAAGCTTAGAGGTTCAAGGACCAAAATTGTTTGGGGTTTATGATTTTTTCCCTAAAAGCTATCACGGTGTCGCCCATTTCTCCTATAATTCCTCAATAAGGGAGCTTCAAAGAATCATCATTGAGACTTTATATCAGTTAAATCAGGGGAAAGTAGACGTGAAGGATCTCATAAAGTCCAATATTGAGGTCATATTGGAATTTGGAATAGCGGACGGTGCCACATTCAATTATATCGACCAAGAAATGCTTAAGTATTATTTGGGGAAATTCTATGAGCAGATTTTTCCCTTATTTGATTTTTTCTGCGTCGTGCGCTATCACATCATCGAAAAAGATAAACGAAAACCCCTAAGGTTCGATTATTATATTTTAAGGTTCCTATTTCGCGAGGAAGAAGTTGAACTTCAAATCTTCCATGAAAAGGGAACGCGGCGACTTTCAGTTGAAGACCTGATTACGTTCTTGATGAAAAACATCAACCGGGAACTGGCACAAAAAAATCTAGGCCCACTAAACACGATTTACATACGGGCGCTTTAAACATCCAAGTCTTTTCATGACTAATGCTTGAACATCTTTTGCAACCACCTCTCTCGGGCGGTTTCCATCGATTGGCACCATTTTTCCTTCGCGAACAAGCCGTTTGTAGACTTCTTGAACTTTTCTTTGAATACCCGGCTGCTCCATAACAGATTTCTCGCTTTTACACCGTTGCGATACAACTTCCAAAGGAACATCAAGATATATGGCTAAATCTGGAGTCGGAGCTAACCGATTAATCTCAAGGAGCCAATCAAGGTCTAAACCCACAGCTCCTTGATACGCCAAAGAAGAATAAAGATACCTATCAGAGACAACAATCTTATTCTCTCTGAGCATAGGTTTTATCTCGTTTTCAATGTGTTCAATCCTGTCAGCAGCAAAGAGAAGTGCCTCAACAGCAACTGGTATACGTTGCTTCCTGCGTAGAACATATGTTCTTATGAATTTGCCAATTTCACCAGAGCTTGGTTCTGTGGTATAAGCCGCGTCGAAACCGTTTTTGCGAAGCGCTTCAACAAGCAAGACTGACTGCGTAGTCTTTCCACTCTTGTCAAGACCTTCAATACAAATAAAGAAATCTGTTTTCTTCACACTCTCTTCTCCTTATAAAATGTAAAGATACAGTGAACACTTTTTTTGAATTAGACCCGTTTCTGCTCAACTCGTGCTAACTCTCTTAATTCACATAAAGGTTTTGATTTAAAAAGATTTAACAAACATGAACGAATCTAGGCTGTCAACTTGAAAAATTTACTTCGTTTTTCTTCATACTCTCTTCGAATCTGCCCTTCATCGTTCTCTTTTTGTCGCTTTTCTGCGATTTCAATTATTTGTTTAAGCGCCTCTATTTCCCGTTTGAACTCGTTGATCAATACCTCTAACTCATTTATTATGACGCCGGGGTCATTCAAATGCTTTGGCAAGAATGCCACCGTCAAAAGAAACAAACAAAAAACATAAAATTGTTATGAAGCTCTATTTTGAATCTATAATCAATGTGCTCGCCGTTGTATTTTCTAAAAATTAACTGGAGCTGCATTTGGTTACGAAAATTTTTTATGCGTTGACCTGCCAAGTTGATTATCACTATTAAAATCTGCGGAGAAAAATATCGGTGATTCAAACGTGTTTAAATTCGATAAGGAACAGATAATTTTTGACATAGGCGGAGTAAAGGTCGGCGGGCAACCTGGAGAAAATTCTACAGTTATGATTGGAAGCATATTCTATAAAGGAGACAAATTTGTTCAAGATGAGAAAGCTGGAACTTTCGACCGAAAGGGAGAAGAGGGGCTCATTGCCAAATTGGAAGAGATCTCTGATAGATTGGGGCTTCCAGCGATGATCGATGTAGTCTGTGCTAATCCACAAGTTGCGGAAAAATACTTGGAGTTTGTAGCCGACGCTACCCGTATGCCTATACTTATCGATTACGTGTCCGAAGACGCTGCTATCAAGGGTATGGAATGCGCTAAAGAACTGAAAATAATCGATAGAACAATACTGAATTCGATAAACCCTGAAACGAAAGAGCCGATCTACAACAAAATTAGAGAGATAGGTTTAGAAAGCGCCATAATCCTCACTTACAGTTCAAAAGCCATAACTTCTTCCAAAGAGCGAGTTAAGCTGTTGGAAATTTTGATTCCTAAAGTTAAGGCAGCTGGGATCAAAAAGTTTCTTATCGACACAGTAGTCATAGACATTGCTACTCTTGGATTGGCATGTAAAGCCATATACGAGGTGAAAGAAAAGTTTGGTTATCCAGCTGGTTGCGGCGCTCACAATGCGGTTGCATCTTGGAAAGCTCTAAAAGATAAAAAGGACAAGGTCCTTACGCTAGTCTGCTCGTCGATTGTGAACGGTTTACCAATAGCCATCGGGGCAGACTTCGTCCTTTACGGCCCGATAAAGGATGCAGAATACATGTTTCCAGCAATAGGCCTCATAGAAGCTGCTTATGGACAGGCGATGATGGAAGAAGGGAAACGTCCGAGCCCAAATCATCCAAGGTTCAAAATAGGCCGTATTTAGGCTTTTTCTTTATTAACGAAGTACAATATTATAGCCACAGCTGCAATCATGATTCCTAGCCAAAAGAATAAATCTGTAAGAAGGGCTGAGAGGTTAACTCTCCACTTGTCTACGGGTCCAGCTATCGTGTTTAAGGTATGGGTAGCCCAAGTAAAGGGTAAGCCGTAATCCGCATGCACGTAGTCAGGCCAAACATGCATGGTTTCCCAAGTCAAAGCCAGCGTCATCAAGGCTACCCATATAACCATGAAGGATAAAACAATAATGATTGAAACAGATCTTCTGTTAGATCTCATTCTTTCACCACATGCAATGAAATAGTCGAGATGAATTTATTTCTTTAGTTTGGAACGACTGTGAAAGTCTTTATACGCGTAAGATCAACATGAACTAGAAGGATTCATAGAAAACTATTTTTAAATGAACAAGCCATTAAATTCTGTACTGTGGCGGCCGTGGTCTAGCCTGGTTTAGGACTCAAGCCTTCCAAGCTTGCAATCCCGGGTTCAAATCCCGGCGGCCGCACCACTATGATGATGTCCATGTGGAACCGACACGAGACTGAATATTTACTATAAATGGAGTCTTTCAGGGCAAACAGGCAAAAGATGGACGTGCAGAATATTATGGCACATGAGTTTGGGCACTGGTGCGGGTTAGATGATCTTTACAGCGATACTGATTATTGGTTGACCATGTACGGATACTCGGGTTATGGAGAAACCTACAAGCAGACGCTGGGACTAGGCGACATTCTAGGCCTTCAAGCCTTCATGGAGAGTAGAATCCATAATCTTCCTTTGGGAGTTCCAAGATGAGTCCGCGTCTCGCCAATGCGACTTCTGCGGAGAGAGTTTCAAGGATCAAGATGCTCTCTATGAGCATCTGCGCAAGAAACACAAGAACAAGATCAAAATGGCAAAGCGCGAACATCCTAACAAGCCTTCCTAATCCTAAAGTGGAGGTATTCTACGCAAGAGATCGCT
>JAWBOR010000010.1:0-28699 GCA_038826015.1 Bathyarchaeia archaeon | reverse complement strand
GAGGCATAAATTGTTCTTTTCGCATACCAAAAGTGTTAAAGACCATAAGGACCATAATTACAACCGTCATCCATTTTTATTATCCAGAAATAATTCCTAACGAAAGTATAAATATTAACATTTTATTCTCTTAAAAACAATGCCTCAGATAATATTTCAGCCAGTGTCTCTATCAAGTCATATTGGAATTAATTTAGTGCAATTTTCTTTTTAAAAAATGAAAAATTTTCTCTCTACTTTTTCTCCAAGAAACTATCACACAGAATGTAACTGAGACAACAACAATTATTGACGAAAAAAGCAGTTCTTCAATAATGGAACTTAGCTGCACAAAGAAGAAACCACCTACAGCTGCCCCAAACGAATATAACATGGTTTTCCCAATCCCTTGGATAATTATTATCTTTAGCAATGGAAGACGAGCGGTTCCAGCTAACAGAACCAATGGAGTATCAGGCAGAGGTGAGGCAGCTACCATGAGGAGAGCTAAAATACCATATTTCTTAATCCATTTTGTCAAAATGTTTTCTTTCTCGTTGTTCCTTAGAGCTTCTTTTATTCCTAACCCCCAGTAATAAGTAGTTACTTCACCTATCGCGCCTCCTAATCCAGCTGACAAACCCAATAGCAACGGATGGTATAAAGTTGTCAACGGCAGGAAAGTCGGTAAAAATATGCCTCTGCCAATAATTGTTAAATGACTGAACATGGCTGCAAGAAATATTCCGAAGAGTCCGTTTTCTCTAAGAAGATTGCCAGTTATTAGCGTTTCATAAAGAATTACAGCTGATATAATGGCGGTTGTAATAGCAGCGGTTATGTTTATTATGGATTTCTTTTTCATTGTAGTCACCGAAAGTCTTTAGCATGAGTTTTCAATGTATGTTTTGTTCTCATTATGTATGAATTGTGGTTAAAAAAGAATGTGAATTTAGAAATCATTTGATAACTTTTCGGCGTGATTTACCGTTTAAAAATACAAAATGTTTATTTTGGAATAACCGAAAAATAACAATTTAATCTGTTATGTTCTGTTTAAGGAGGTGAAAAATATGGTCTCGAAAGAGTTGTTAGAAAAGTTAAACCAAGCGATTGCAAGAGAACTGCAGGTTGCGATACAGTATATGTGGCAACATGTCCAATGGAGGGGAGTGAAAGCTTTTGCAGTGCAAGATGAATTGAAAAAAATCGCGATAACAGAGATGAAACATGCAGAGGCAATAGCTGAAAGACTTTTCTATCTTGGAGGAATTCCAACAACGAAGCCGGAGCCAATTTTCGTTGGGAAAACCTTGAAAGAAATGGTTGAACGAGATGTAAAAGACGAGGAGGGAGCTATAACCTTATATAAGGCGATAAATGAGATGGCGTTAAAGGAAGGAGATACGACAACAGCTCATATTTTTAGAGATATTCTTGAAGACGAAGAAGAACACCATGACACCTTCACAAGTCTACTGGAAGAAATATAAAATAAGAAAAATCTTGAAAAGAATCAAGCACGATAATTCTCCCTTCCCCTTTTATATATTATTATTGCAGTAAATTAAATGATTAAATTGGATGTTGATGGTAGAAAAAGTAGTAAAGATTGAGAATTCTTTTGTGTGCGCGATCACTGAACGAAATAATAGATTTGTAGCAAACGCCAGATTCGCAGCTAAACTTTAAGGTTGTACGGAATTTTAATGAAATCAAACGGCGTTGAGAAATTATTAAAGTCAATTGAAAAATTGAAGCAAAACATGGTAAAAGAACAAGTGGATGCTCGCATAAAAGAATTGAAGGACATCGGGAAAAAACCGTTTAACGAAATCTTCAAAGAACTTTGTTTCTGCATATTAACCGCGAATTTCAATGCTGAAAAAAGCATGAAGATTCAGATGGAGATAGGGGACGGATTTTTACTTCTTTCAAAATCAAAATTAGCTGAAAAACTGAAGAGTCTTGGTTATCGTTTTCCAAACTCGAGGGCTAAATATATTGTGGAAGCTAGAAAACACATGGGTCCACTGAAAGACGCCATTAACTCTTTTAAAGATGAAAACGAATTAAGAGATTGGTTGATCAAAAGCTTTAGAGGCATCGGCTATAAAGAAGCAAGCCATTTTCTTAGAAACATAGGTTACACAAACTTAGCCATTATAGATTTTCACATAATCAATCTATTGGCGAAATATGGACTAATTGAAAAGTCAAAAACCATGACAAAAAGAAGATATTTGGAAATCGAAGAATTACTAAGAGAAATCGCGAGAAAAACAAGCCTTAACTTAGCAGAATTAGATCTTTATTTATGGTACATGGAAACTGGAAAAATATTAAAGTAATCCTTTATTCAGCTTCAAGGATTTCTCTTGCTTTGTCGATATATTGACGCCGTTTCCGTTGATGCTCTTTCACAAAATCCGTAACAATTTTGATCAAACGAGCCTTATCTTCTCCGCAGAGGATTTTTCCACCGCGGCATTCTTCATTATACAATTTGATAACATCCTCGTCTCTTTCGAAGAAATGAAACAGGTAAAGATCATAAATTGGACAGATGTTCGGATTAGCTCCAAGTCTACGTTGCTCTTCGGCGGTTGGGCGGCCACCTGTAAATGCATATGAAACCTTCTTAGCAATGACTTCGGGTTTCTCATCAAGAGTGAAATAGCTCATTGGATCACGTTTACTCATCTTGGCGCCTCCATCAAGAGCCTTTATAAGCTTATGATAAGTAGAAGAGGGCGGGATAAATTTGTATCTTCGGTAAAACTTTGCAGCTATATCACGGGTAAAACGAAGATGAGGGTCCTGGTCCACCCCAACGGGCACGACAGTTGGCTTGGGACCGCCAAAATCCTTGAGTTGAGGAAGCAAGATATCTCCTGCCTGAATCAATGCAGACAGGTAGAGCCCCATATGTCGTTCTCCATAGATTGCTTTCATAGTTGCAAAGGTTGCGCCTCTCCCAAAAGTGATTGCTAGGTTTTTTACTCTTTCTTCTTTGGATTGGCGATAAATGTAGCCACGGTTCGGGTCGAACCCTAGAGCTAAGAGATCTGCAACATTGCCTACAGCGATTTTTTCACTTTGCTCAAAGGGAATACCGTTATCTTCGTAAGCTTCCACATCTGCAATACAGTAAAAAGCTTTTGCGCCTTGCTGTTGGAAATAGATAACTTCACGCGCCGTCATCAGCGTGCCAAGGTGGAATTCTCCAGAAGGTTTTATTCCGCTCATAACCGCAAACTCTGCGTCTTCCTTCATAGCATTTATTATACGTTCAAAGTCTCTGTGCCCAAAAATTACACCTCTACGCATAGCTGGTGAAGGATTAGGAATCTGCGGCAGCAATGGTCTAAACGGTTGAATCCCAAATTCAGTATATAGATGTTCATAATCTTCAATCAATGTTGTTCCGAAAGGGTCTAATTGGGTCTTCTTTTTTGTATCAATGTCTG
This sequence comes from Bathyarchaeia archaeon, assembly GCA_038826015.1. Taxonomy (GTDB): domain Archaea; phylum Thermoproteota; class Bathyarchaeia; order Bathyarchaeales; family DTEX01; genus JAWBOR01. Next base: position 25,250 of record JAWBOR010000010.1, on the reverse strand, counting down.
AAGACAATTTTTAATCCCCCTAAAAACGATTTTGGAAAAATACAAAACCGAGGCTCATTGCTCCTTATAAGAAAAGAGAACGAGATGGCAACGAAGGTTAATGCCAGCCCAAGGCGTTCACCACACTGATTGAAATAAAGAAGATAAGAGAGGAAATATTTAAAATTAATGAAGTTTTTGCTTCTTCATAAATATTTATTTCATGTCATCACGTATAGCTTAAAGAGAATTCACTAGAGGACGTCGATATGAAGTTTAATGTTTCTGAGGTTTCTGTTTCCACCAGAAAAAAGATGGAAGTTCTAAACGTAACAGGAAAGATAAGCGAAATTATTGAGAAAAGCAAGATTAAAAATGGATTGGTTAATATTTGGGTTCCCCACGCCACAGCCACCATAGCAGTAAACGAGCATGACACCGATCTTTGGGAAGACATTTTAACGGCTATGGAAAGATTGGTTCCTACAAAAGCCGATTATCGTCACAACGCCAAGTATGGGTGGAACCCGCTAGAACAAAACGCTCATGCTCACATACTAAACTGTTTAATCAAACCCAATGTTGTTATTCCTCTTGAAGAGGGGAAGACGCTACTTGGGACTTGGCAATCTATCCTTTTTATTGAAATGGATGGTCCTAGAACAAGGTCGATTTACGTGCAGATAATAGGCGAATAACCTAGATATTTTTGTTTGACCTCTTCTTGAGGACGTTTATGAAACGTTCTACATCGCCGTAGGTTTTCTCATATATGTGCGCACTGTTTGTGTAGTCTAAATAGGCGCCAGCTTCGACATTCAATTGTTCAGCTATCGTCTTCTGAAGCTCGGTTAGAGCCAGCATATTCATATGCATAGCTCTGAAAATGTCACGGCTCCGCCACATAGTATGCATGACCAGTTTATTCTCTCTTAACGTACACCAGATTCTCTGTAGACATGGTGGCGAATTAACCCACATATCTTTTTCTGGATCCCAGATTATTGCTTGGGCTCTTCGGGAGAACCCAGTCTTGCTAAGTTTTTTAATTATATACTCTACTTGATTTATTTCTTCAGGCGGATAACTGAAGAGTCGTTCATGATAAGTGTAATGGATCTTTCCTTCCTTAACAGCCCAGTCAAGTGTTCCTTTTAATACTTCATCCAAATATTTTTGAAGCGAACCTTTGATAGCGACGTTTAAGTCTCCTCTGTGAACCCGAGGCTCTTCAAAAGGTTTCTCAACGATTACGAGCAAACCCAAAAGCTCTTTTGTCTTCTCTCCGTATTCTGTTGAAACTTCTGAACCGTGGTTCCAGCATTCGAGAACAGCTTTCTCCCATGCCTCTGAAATCGTTCTTGCCTTGACCAAAACACCCATGGAATCATCGATCAGATGCATCACCACTTTGTACGCAATGTAACCTCTTTTTTTATTGTCAATTAACGCTATAAAGTTTTTGAGCAAAAAATAGATAACCCTTTAAACAAGCTTATCACGTAGAAAAAAGATAAGCGGGAGACATGCGTTGGGAAGGCATATTCCTTGTTTGAATTATTGGTGTATAAAGTGTTGTATCAAAACGAGAATGCCACTTTCACTTTCGGATATAGATAGAATCACGAAGATGGGCCATCGACTAAAGGACTTTGCAACGAAAACAGATAACGAGTGGCGTTTAAAGAATAGAAATGGAAGATGTGTATTTGTCTCCGATCAAGGCTGTAAGATTTATTCTTATAGACCAGAGGGATGCCAGCTGTACCCGTTGATTTATGACGAAAACTTAAAGAAAGCCGTGATAGACCCTCTGTGCCCACATGGCAACGAATTTAAATTTAAGAAGGAAGACATCGAAAAATTGATAAGCCTCCTTGAAAAACTAGGAAAAGAAGCAAATGAATAACATAAAAAACCTTCAATATTTTTCTGATCAAGTTAATCTTGTAACAAACACGATAAGTTTTTAAATTTCATTTAACCTCATTAAAACTGGTGATATATTTTGTCTGGTGAAATATGGGATAGATGGTTTAGAAGAAGACGCCCCTTCTTTGGCGACTGGTTCTATGGAGATTTCAACGAAGTCTTCAGAGAAATGGAAGAGATGATTGAAAGAGAATTCAAAGAGCTATCAAAACGGGTACCCAAAGACCTCGTACGCGAACGAGTGTTGCCTGATGGGACCAAAATTAATGAATGGGGCCCATTCGTTTACGGATACAGCATAACAATAGGCCCAGACGGAAAACCTCAGATTAGAGAGTTCGGCAACATGAAGCCGGAGATAGGTCCGGGAAGACCTCGAATTGATTTTAAGGAAGAGAGAGAACCTTTAGTGGATGTGATAAAAACCGACGGCGAAATCAAAGTTATAGCTGAACTGCCGGGCGTTGAGAAAGGAGACATTAGGCTCCATGGAACAGAGAACACTTTGACTATTTCTGTGGATACTCCTCAACGAAAATATTACAAAGAAGTTGAGTTACCAGCGATTGTTGAACCAAAACAAGCAAAGTCTTCATACAAAAATGGAGTTTTAGAAGTTACACTTCCCAAGAAGAGGGAAGAAGAAAAGCCCAAGGGAGAAAGGATAGAGATAGAATAACTAAGAAAGCAGAAGAAAGGAGTTCAAGTAAACTACCAGCGCTTTCTAAACAGCTGGCAGCCATTTCTTTTAAGAGAACTCCTTTCTTAACTCAGATTACCAGCGGTAAGGCAAAAAGTTTTAAATTGAAGAGCAGATAATCGAAAAAAGAGAGCGAGAGGTGGTTAAGTGTGAAGAAAAGTATAACTTATTTTGAAAATACTGGTCCAGGCAATACTGAAGAAACTATAAAGCTTGCACGAGAAAGAGCTCTAGAATTAGGCATCCGAGATATCGTAGTCGCGTCTACGCATGGAAAAACAGCTTTAAAAGCCGCCGAGGTCTTTGATGCTTCCAAGTTTAACATAGTCGCTGTGACCATCTGTGAAGGACATAAAAGCAGTGGATGGGCAATGAGCAAAGAAGAAAGAGAGAAACTCTTAGCTAAAAAGATCAAAGTTTTCACAGGTATTCACGCTTTAGGCGACGATGTTAGCTCAGCTTTCACAGAAAAATTCGGCGGAAAATCCATCAATGAAATTGTAGCCCAAACACTTTATAGATTCTCACAAGGAATGAAAGTTTGTGTTGAGATAGTTTTAATGGCTGCTGATGCTGGTTTGATCCCTGTAGGGAAAGATGTGATAGCCATAGCGGGAACAGGAGAAGGAGCTGATACTGCCATAGTGGTTAAATCAACTTATCCTAGGACATTCTTTGATTTAAAAATAAATGAAATAATTGCAAAGCCAAGAGAAGGATAAAGAAAGCAAAGTCAAAAATCATTTTATTTTTTTGGGAATTTTTGGCTTTAAGATAACGATAATAAAATATAATGGCGAGAACGTCTATTATTCTTTTTCGGGCATCCTTTAAAGGCTGACAAGATTGAAACAGATATTTCGCGGTAAATTTCTCAAGAAAGTTAAGAGACGAGTTCCTTGGATAGAACATATCATAAACGATGAGAAGACTGCTGGAGATCTAAACATAGAAGCTGACAATGTAGAAGCCCATGCTATGGAAGGGAGCTTATGTCTTATCTGTAGAGGAAGCAAGATGTTATGCGGGAAAACCAGATGCCCAGCTCTTCTTAAACTATATTCCTTCCTAAAAGTGAAAAAGATAGTTGATGCTGACAGAATGGCGGGTTCATCTCCGCCCGGGATCTTCGTAGGGCGCATGGGATATCCGCATGTGTATGCTGGTCCTTTGGTTCCTCCAGTTTTAGGTGATACTTCTCTTTTCGACGCTCCTGAACAGTGGGTAGGAAGGACTGTCGACGAGATAGTGGGTTTCAGAACTAATCTGATCCGAGGAAAATTTAGAGTCAACGTAAAAAAACCACTAGAGAACGAACAGTTTCTAAGCAAGACTTTGGAAATCGCTCTCGCCGAAGAGCCTGTGGATACTGAAGTAACTTTTCGTAATAGACCTTCAGGCCGCTTCCTCTTCGATGAGGATATCCAGCCTATGGGGCCATCTGCCTTATTGAAAAAAGTCGAGATAGGAAACGCCAAATTAGACTCAAGGATAGAAAAAGCCTACAATGACGGCGATTTGAAAGCTGCGGAAGCGCTTTTAGATCTTTATGTAGACAGCGTGTCTGTTTCCAAGATTCAGAGAGCCTTCAGTGTAGGCGCCTTTGGCTTAAAAAAACAGAGAAGGATAGTTCCAACTAGATGGAGCATAACAGCCGTTGATTCAACTGTATCGCGTAGACTTATCGAAGACGAAGTAAAAGGCAAACAACCCATCAACGAATACCGCGTTTACGAATTCAACTATTTAGGAAACAGATTCGTAATATTATTAACACCTTCGAACTGGAAATACGAATGGATAGAAGCATGGTATCCAGGAACTCTTTGGAACCCTCAAAGCTCCAATATTGCTATGGGAAGTGACTGGGAAGGATACAGAGGACGAACAACATATGCATCTCTAGGCGGATGCTACTACGCCGTTAGATTAGCGGCCGCCGAATTCTTAGCCAAAGAGCGGAGACAAGCCGGCATAATAGCTATGCGAGAGATTCATCCTAGCTTTATTACGCCGTTAGGCGTTTGGATAAACCGCGAAAGTGTAAGAGAAGCCTTCCGGCGGGGTGGCAAAAGATTTGATACTTTCAAAGAATCCTTAGACTATATTAGCTCAAAATTCGCCATAAGGCTTGATGAGTGGATAAAAACAAGCACCCTTCTTAAAGATTTCCTTTACCAAGAAAGAATAACAAAGTATCTCTGATGAACGCCAAAAGCCTTTTTCCAACGAACTTTAATACACAAGTGATTAATAGACGAAATCAGATCATCATGACGAATCTTTGAGCTTATAGAGGTTTACCTTTGAAAAACACAATTGACATAGCGAAGGTTTCAACTAGAGGAACAGCTGCTTTGTCTTTAGGCTTAATCGTTTCAAATGTTGTCATGGCTGCAGGGACCCTCCTTGTTGCCAGTTTCCTGTCCGAGGCCGAATATGGATTATACGCCATAGTGTTGACAGTTCCAGCTCTGTTCAGCCTTTTCCAAGATTTAGGCGTTAACTCCGCCATAATAAAATATACAGCCCAATATAGAGCAGAGAATCGAAGAGAAGAAATTAAGAAGATCTTGGTCACAGGTCTGATTTTCGATGCAATTCTTGGATTTTGCCTTTCACTGATTGCTTTTTTCTCGGCTAGTTTCTTGGCTGTAACAGTCGTTTGTAGACCTGAAATAAAAAGTTTAATCGAGATTGCATCAGTTGTTATTCTCTTTTCCTCTATGATAACAGCTGTTCAATCCGTCTTCATCGGTTTCGAGAGGATGAAATTCAACAGTTTAACAATGATATTTCAATCGGTTCTCAAATGTTTCGCATCCCCGGCATTGGTACTCATCGGATACGGAGTATACGGCGCGATTATGGGTGCGATTGTCGCTTCAGCAGCTACAACAGTCTTAGGAATCGTCATTTTCCTTTTTTCCTTTTATAGAAAACTTGAAATGAAAATTGATAATTTTCAAAGAAAATTCAAAGAATCTCTGTCTGTCCTGATAAGGTACGGTTTTCCAATATCGGTATCCACTATAGCAAGTGGATTTCAAACACAATTCTATAACTTTCTAGTTTATAGAGCGGAACCTAGTAATGTTTCTATAGCTAATTATCAGATGGCAACAAACTTTATGGTCCTCTTAGGCTTCTTGACGACGCCGATTACCACTGTGCTCTTTCCAGCATTTTCTAAATTAAATATTGAACAAGACGGAGAGTCTTTAAGAAGAATATTCCAGTTGTCCGTTAAATATAGCTCACTTATTGTCACGCCTGCAGCCACGGCGTTAATGGTTCTCTCGGGTCCTTTCGTTGGCACATTGTTTGTAGAAAAATTTAATGTAGCACCTTTTTATCTATCATTATTAGCTATTCAAGGTCTATTCGTGGGAATAGGAAACCTAAGCATAAATAACCTAATAAACAGTCAAGGAAAAACTACAGTAACGCTAAAACTGACATTGTTAACTTTCTCAGTGGGAGTCTCTTTAAGCTTGCTATTAATACCATTCTTTAGGATTATCGGTCTGATAGTCACAGTTTTGATCGCAGGAATACCGAGTCTAATTATTGGTTTTTGGTGGATAAGAAAACATTTCAATGCATCTATTGACGTGGTTTCCTCAGCGAAAATATACTTGTCTTCCGGAATCGCAGGGGCATTAACCTATTATATAGTAATTAATCTTAGCTCATTGCCTTTTTGGATTGGATTGGTAGCTGGCGGCACTTTTATCGCATTGTTTTACATGGTTTCTGTCTCTTTGACACACGCCATTGACAAAAATGACGTATCAAACTTAAGAGAGATGTTAAGAGAAATTGGGCCAGCCTTGAAGATTATTAATCCTATTCTTAAAATTGTCGAAAAAATTTCTGTTAAGCAGAAGATTAATCAATGAAAGCGTTGCCTTATAGATTTTAGCGTTCTGCTTATTAATGAGCTATGATTAATCATATCAATATGTCGAGAAAAACAGGTAATTCCCAGTGTGGTTATAATGGTAAAATCCTGAGAGTAAATCTTTCCAAGAACCGTATTGCAATTGAAAAACCAGATAACACGTTTTACCGTAGATACATTGGTGGAGAAGGTTTCATTGCGTATTACCTACTTAAAGAATTGAAGCCGCGCATAGATCCTTTAAGCCCAGAAAATATATTAATATTTGCAGCTGGACCAATAACAGGTGCATCTATACCTGGCAATGGAAGAAACAGTGTTGGTGCAAAGTCTCCATTGACTGGCGGCTTCGGTGAATCTGAAGTAGGCGGGCTATGGGGGGCTGAACTTAAATTTTCCGGTTTTGACGCCATAATTTTTGAGGGTAAAGCCAGCGAACCCGTTTATCTATGGGTGCACGACGGTGAAGGTGATCTAAGAAGCGCTCGTCATTTGTGGGGAAAGGAAACAGGTGAGGTTCAGAGGTTGATACGTGAGGAACTGGGCGATAAACTAGTTCGTGTTGCTTCTATCGGTCCCGCAGGCGAGAAAATGGTTCGTTTCGCTTGCGTTATCAATGATTTACATGACGCGGCTGGAAGAACTGGGATGGGGGCAGTTATGGGATCAAAGAATCTTAAGGCTGTAGCTGTCAGAGGACATAAGAAATTAAAGGTTGCTAATCCTGAAAAACTTAAAGAGTTAACGAGATGGCTAAACCAGAATATGGAAAATGCTGCAGGGGATTATCATAACTACGGAACAGGCGCAATTCTGGATTCTTTCGCCGCGATAGGTAATCTGCCCGTTCGGAATTTCCGAGACGGCGACTTTCCAAACCCAGATGCTATCGACGCGAAAACAATCAAGAAAACCATAAGTGTGGGAATGGACGGGTGCTACGCCTGTTCTGTGAGATGCAAAAAAGTTGTTAAGATTGGTGAACCATGGAACGTTGATCCCATTTATGGCGGACCGGAATATGAGACATTGGCGGCTTTGGGTTCCAACTGTGGCATAGATGACCTGTACGCAATCACGAAAGCAAACGAAATCTGTAATAGATATGCCGTGGATACTATTTCGACTGGCGTTACAATATCTTTTGCAATGGAATGCTACGAAAACGGGATTTTAACAGACAAAGATACCGAGGGGCTTGAGCTCAAATTTGGTAATGCTGAAGCTATGTTGGAAATGGTAAAAAAGATTGTGCAAAGACAAGGATTAGGCGATATCTTAGCAGAGGGAGTCAAAAAAGCCGCTGAAAAAATAGGCAAAGGCGCTGAGAAATTTGCGATTCATGTTAAAGGACAGGAGGTCCCGATGCATGAGCCTCGTTTAAAACGTGCTCTGGGACTTGGCTACGCTGTGTCGCCTACAGGCGCAGATCACATGCATAATCTTCATGATACTAGCCTTGTAAGTGCAAGTGCTGTTTTGGATAGTCTTTCTAGTTTGGGAATTTTGGAGCCCATTCCGCTCGAAGATCTAGGTCCTCGAAAGGTTACAGCCTTTATTTATTTTGTGGATTGGCGAGTTCTTGACAATTGCTTATTGATGTGTGATTTTGTACCATGGAATTATCGCCAGAAAACTGAGATAATAGAGGCTGTAACAGGCTGGAACACAACGGCTTGGGAAATGATGAAAGCAGGCGAAAGAGTCACAACAATGGCTCGGATTTTCAATATTAGGGAAGGCTTCAAAAAAGATGATGACTGGTTGCCTGAAAGATTCTTTCGACCACCCAATACTGGTGTTCTATCAAATACTGCTTTAGATCCTGAAAAGCTTAGAAAGGCGAGGAGCATCTACTATGAGATGATGGGTTGGGATGAGGACGGCGTACCAACGGAAACGAAACTGGAAGAATTAAACATAGAATGGGCCGCTAAATTCCTCAAATGAAGAAAATTACTATTTAGCAATATATTCATTTAGTGCTGGAATGAGATGTACTTTTCTTCCCTTTTCGGGAAATCAAGGAGATCCATTGAGAATATTTTCGTTATAAGATTTTCAATCTTTCCTTGGATAGTTAGTGCTGTTTCAATTATTTCCTCACCTTTTGGAGTTAGGACATATATTCTTTTCCGCTCGTTCCACCCGCCTCTAATTAACCCTTTTCTTTCAAGGGCGTAGAGCAACGAGTAAACCGTTCCTGAACTGGGCAGGAAACTGAACTTTCTGTAGATTGAGATGATTACGTCGTATCCGCTTAGGGGTGCTTTCCCCAGTTCCGCAAGAATGAGGATATCCATAAAGTTTTTTATCGTTCTCTTATGAAGCGACCAGAAGAGTTTGTTCTTCTCAGTATGTATGGTTTCAAACATATGCCTTCACCACAATATAGATTATTCATACATATATAAACATAACTGTTAATATTTAAATCTTTCTTTTGAATAGGGACTTCTAGAGCAAAAAATAGAGATTATGCACCATTCGTGAAACATCAAATAGCCTTTAAATGTTAAATCTGTAAAACAATAAGATAAGCAAAATGAAGATAATATAAAATGATTTAAAACCGCAAAATAGACTGGAAATTTTAATAATTTTCTTAATCTAAAATATGAGGTCTCTCTTTTCAATTTGGAGCATATATATGTGCGTAATGACAAAAGTTATCTTCACTGTTTTCGAAAATTGAAAAAGGTGGCTGATTTGAGCCTGTGGAAATACTCTTTTGAGTTAATAATGAGAGACTTAGAACTGACCAAGAAAAAGAAGCAAGCGCTGGACGAATTGTTTACATCTAAAAAGATTTCTGAATCAACCTACGAATATTTAGAGAAAGAACTTAATGAAACATTAATAGATTTACAGAACCATCTTAAGTCGCTTACAGACAAGATGACTGCACGGTCTGAAGAATTGGAAAAACAAAAATGCACATTGGAACTGTTTCTTGCAAGCGCTGAGATTCATCATGCTGCTGGAGAAATAGACAACGAGGCTTATGAAGCACAGACTAAGGCAATCCTACTAGGTTTAGATTACACGAAACAAGAGTTGAACGATATAAAGGGCTCCATATCCAAAACAATTTCAGAGTTTTATGAAGCGCCAACAGCATTGACTACCACAGAAACAATAGAAAAAGAAGAAACAACAGAGAGTACAATCACAGAATCTTTAACTAGTGAAACTTCAACAATAGAAGCTCCGGTGGAACAGCTCTAAAACTAAACTTCCACCATGGAAATAGGTAAATATCAAGTCTTCACGAGTTTTCCAACAGTTTTTGTTTTTATCTTTTTATTTATTATAAAAGCATTTTATGAAAAACATCTTAAAAAAGAAGTTTCAAGGAAAAACTTCAAAGAAGTTTTGGCATTGGACTAAGTGAAGTAGGGTCGTCTATTTTTAACAGCTTCTAAAAAAAGGCTTTTCAAGTTTTCTTCCGAGATTCCTTCTCTCATCAACTCAAGAAAGCTCACAAGATTGTCGGTTCTGAAGAGACATGGCTTGAATTTTCCATCCGAAGTTACTCGGATTCGGTTGCAATACCGACAGAATTCTGTGTTATGCATTGGTTTCACAATTTCCACGTTTACGCCGTTGCGTAGATGATATATTTTTCTGTGATGCATCCCTCGAGTAATTACCTTTTCAGCCATATTTTTAAGGAAATCTTCAACCTCGTCTAGACAAAGATGATATCTGTTGTAAATTTCATCTTCCCAAGCTGAATGGAGCTCAATGATCTGGAGAATCAAACCGTTAACCTTCGCAAAATCCACCATGTCCACTATTTCTTTTTCGTTCATTCCTTTAAGCGCAACCATATTCACCTTAACAGGTGACAAACCCACTTTAACAGCTTCCCTAATACCTGAAATGACAATTTCTAAAGCATCCGTGCCAGTAATTGATTTGAATTTGTCTGGACTTAAAGTGTCTAAACTGACATTGATCCTTGACAAACCTGCGTTCTTTAAGTTCGACGCATAATTCTTGAGAAGAATGCCATTCGTAGTCATTGAAACCTCTTTTATATTATGTGTATTCTTGATTTTACGCACTATATCGACAATATCGTTTCGAACGAGGGGCTCCCCGCCCGTTATTTTCACTTTTCCAATACCAAATGATGCAGCTATGGCAATTATTTTCCGTATCTCTTCGGACGTCATTTCAACATTGTTATTGGATTTTTCGCCTTCTCTATGGCAGTAAAAACAGTTAAGGTTACATCTTTGGGTTACGGACACACGGATGGTTTCAACAGGTCTGCCAAAAGGATCTAAAAGCATCACTTATCCTTTCCTTTAGGTTCTAAATCCAAAAAATTCCTATTTAATGTTTCCTTTTTTGCTTAACATGCTTCTTTCGGTGAGGAGACAATCAAAACTGCCCTAACCTTACATTTGATGTTACTAATATTTTAAAAGTGAAAACTTTAATTCGTCCCTTTGCCATGAAAACTATGAAAGGGCCCGTGGCCTAGCCAGGACAGGGCATCGGCCTCCTAAGCCGAGGGTTGTGGGTTCGAATCCCACCGGGCCCGCTCCTTACATGCGCGAATCCTTTGTTAACAACGTAAGAGCGCATAACGGGAGAAACTGTTAAGTAAAGGTTTTTAGAACTGAAAAAACAATAGCCCCTAAGATTACCTAGGAGAAAATTGCGAATTGAAGAGGAACCAATATCTAAAACGCTTCTATTGGGAACAAGAGGTCACAAGAAACACAAGCGACATATCATATTTATGAATGATTGAAAGAAATCAAAAACATTTAATTGAAGAATCTGTATCCTATTTTAGCCAATGAGAATGAAGTGATTTTGATGAAGATTGCAAATGGAATACATGTAGTTGAATGCCCCTTTATTGTAACAGAAACCACAACTTCATGTGCCATAGTTGATAAATCAATAGCTTTAATTGATGCAGGCTTGTCAGAGTCGCCTGAAAAAGCCATTTACCCATACATCAGAAAGATAGGAAGAGAACCATCCGAAATCTCATTGATCATTCTAACTCATGCACATTTTGATCATTGCGCAGGTGTTGCACGCATAAAAAAAGACACAGGATGCAAAGTCTGCGTTCATGAGAGTGGCAAACAGTACTTGGAAGACCCAAGACTTATGCTCAAACACCTCCGTGAAAGATTTCCAATCACATATACAGAATGGGAATGGATACCTGATTTCGAACCGACTCAAGCAGATTTTGTGTTTAAAGATGGCGATAAACTCTATTTTGATGGACATGAGCTAAGAGCTCTTCATGTTCCAGGCCATTCACAGGATTCATCTTGCATAATTGAAGAAGAACAAGGAGTCTACATCTCAGGGGATTCGGTTCAAGGAAAAGGAGAAAAACGGCCACTTTTGTTCCAAAGTTCCACTGAATACGTAAAGTCCATGCAACGCCTTCTGAACGAATCTATGCAAGTGTTAGTAACTGGACATCCTTTTCCTCCTTTCAATAAGACCGTGCTGACAGAAAAAGAGAGCAGAGAATATGTGAAGCACAGCTTGAAAGGCATCGAAGAACTCAGAAACTCGGTTGAGAGTATACTCAAAAAGCCAAGAAACCTATAAGCATAAAGCAGATTTATGAAAAAATAACCTCATCACGATCGGTGACGATTGGATGTATTCTTGAAGACCTGGAAAAAGAAGGAAAAGCCAAAAGAGTTGAACCTAAAGAATCCGATCTTTGGATTGCAACGAAATAGAACTTTAGTAGACAAAGGTTATCGATTCATTCTCAGAAGAATTCAGTAAAAAAATGGCTTCCCTTTATTCCCAGTAATAGCTTTTTTATGAAAAAAGCGCTTAAATGACATATTGTTTTATCAATATAAATGGAAAGACAATTTTTGCGAGTTACTATATCAATTTGGACAACTGTGCCTTACCTCAAGACACCAATGTCAGAGATTTCTGAAATGGGCATCCAGACACCCGCCATTATCGGTTCTGATTGTGGTCATCCAAGCCATTTGTGATTAGCTAGCTTTGACATAAGGCTTTTTGACCGTGGCAACTAAGAATAGAACAATCGCAAATAAGCTTGTAATGACTGCTTGTAAATACATTGTTTTGAAGCCATAATTCTGCACTGTGAAACCTAGGGCGTATCCGCCAATTGCAAGTGCAAGGCTGAAGGAGGCGGAGAAAGCTCCTGAAATAACTCCTCTGGAATCGGCCGGTACAATATCAGCAAGGTAGGCAATCGAAGTCGCGTTCAGTCCGGCAAATGTAAACCCATGAAGGATTTGAACTGGCAGAATTAATGAGAAGTCCGATAGCATCATAATAGCCGTCCATCTGATTGGATAAGCCAGCAGACAAATAAAGACAGCTTTGCGCCGACCGAACTTATCAGAAAACCTGCCCATAATTAACGTTATTGGAATCTCACCCAGAGGCGTAATTGTAAAAACCAATGGGATTAGATTTTCAGGAACCTTAAGTTCATTTTTTAGATAAAGAGGAAGGAAAGAGTAAAATGCAGGCATAGTAGACAGAATCAGAACAATTAATGCCAAGAATGAAAGAACATGGAGGTTAATAAAATTAGACTTCGATTTGTGAATTACTCGGATTTCAGGCTTCACATCTTTAAGACCGAAAATCAGAAAAGCAGCAATCAAATAAAAAGAAGACATGAAAATGAATACATACTCGAAACCATAGTTTTGGATAATAAACCCTGTAGAAAAGCTTCCGACACTCCAGCCTATTGCCGCGCTCCTTAAGATTGCAAGATTTATTCCGGCTTTTCCGACCTTAGCATTATCCAACATTATTGCTGAACTAACTGATTCAGAAACGCCGTAAAGTGACGGGACAAACAATTGAAGAGGAAGAAGAGATAGAAAATTATCAGCAAAAATATAGAGCGGTACTAATGTAAAAGAGAAAATCTGAGAGATCAATGCCACTTTCTTTTTACTCCATACGTCAGCTGCTCTTCCTGCTAACAGCGGGAGCGCAATCGTCATCACAGAACCTAGAGATGAGATAAGCCCAATCTCTAAGTAATTTAACCCTCTGTAGTTGAAATATAACGGTATCACAGCCATGAAGGAGCTGCCGGCTATGTATCTAAAAAAACTTGAAGCCCAAAGCAGCAATAAATTGTTAGTTTTCGTCCACATAGCATTTGTTTCCGTTGATTTTTCAAATATAGCATTACATCTTATCTTTTTTCTATATGTGTCTTGGAAAAACGCTATTATTTGTTTACTTCTTTAAATATGTAGTCTTCCAGCTCCTCCTCAGAAACAGATATTCTGTATCTTCCATCAATTGTTGCCATCTTTCCAATGCTTTCAGGAAAAACAAATTTGATAGCTTCATCTTCCGCTTTCTTGTCATGATATAAAGTTTTGATAAACTCCAATGGTTCAAATTCAAAGTTTAATCTAAAACCCGCAGTTTTAAGAAGGTTTTTTTGTCTTTCCAATTCATCTCTTTTCCAAAAGCCTTTTTTGACTGCAAGACTACCTGAGAAATTCATACCTATGGCCACAGCTTCTCCATGGGAAACTTTGTAATTGCTAAGTTTTTCAATAGCGTGTGCGGGAGTGTGACCATAGTTTAATATTGATCTTTTATTTTCTTCTTTCGGATCTTCTTCAACAATCTCTTTCTTGATTCTACATGAATTCCAAATAACATGCGCTAAAACTTCCTGATTAAAACCATTTATTCTTCCAATATTTTCTTCTAAATATTCAAAGAAATCTCTGTCATAGATTACACCGTACTTGATTATTTCTGCCAATCCGTTTCTAAATTCTTCTTTCGAAAGCGTCCTTAAAGTGTTAGGGTCGATGTAAACTTTCTTCGGTTGATAAAATGAACCGATGAGATTTTTTCCTTCGTTGGTGTCAACAGCTGTCTTGCCGCCGATGCTGCTGTCTACTTGGGCCAGTAAAGTTGTTGGAACTTGTATGTAGGAAATGCCACGCATATAAATTGACGCTGTAAACCCTGCTACGTCTCCGACTACTCCTCCACCTAACGCGATAATCGCAGATTTTCTATCCAGCCTATTTTTTGACAACTCGTTGACCAGATAGCTAACTGTCTCAAGATTTTTGAATTCTTCACCGGCAGGAAAATTTATGAGACAGGCACTGATCCTTTCTTTTTCCAATCTCTTTAACAATTCTTCACCATATATCTTCTGAACGTTAGAATCGGTTACTACTGCATATTTGTTTCCCAGAGGATTTTTTTTCAAATCATGAGAAATTTTTTCTACTAAACCATTTTCTATAAAAATGTCATAAGATTCATCTACTTCTCTTTTAAGTTTAATTTTAAGTATTCTCAATCAAATTACCTTTTGTTCTAGCGAGTTTAGTTCATAGATTTTGTTGCAAACACTGATTATTTTTTCCAATTCTGATGGAAGAATCATCTGCGGCCCGTCTGATAACGCTTCTTCTGGGCGATGATGCACTTCTATCATCAAACCGTCTGCGCCAGCTGCTATTGCTGCTTTACTCATTGAATAAATCAGGTCTCTTCGCCCTGTTCCATGACTGGGATCGATTATTATTGGCAAGTAACTTACTTTTTTGATTACTGGGATGGCGCTTAAATCAAGTATGTATCTCGTATGTTGTCTGCCTCTGCCGATTGGAATTATTCCCCTTTCACAGAGAATTATGTCTCTGTTCCCTTGAGCTACTGCTCTTTCGCTAAATGAGAGAAACTCGTCGATGCTTGCGGCGAAACTTCTTTTGAACAGAACGGGTTTTTTTTGTTTGGCTACTTCTTCGATTAAATCTTGATTATACATGTTTCTTGTCCCGATTTGGAGGACATCCACATACTTAGCAATTATCTCTGCATGTTTTTCACTTCTGACCTCTGTAACCGTCGGTATGTCAAATTCTTCACCTGCACTTGCTAAAATTTCTAAGCCCTCTTCTCCTAAACCTTGATAAGAATGCACGGAGGACCTGGGTTTAAAAAGCCCTGCACGTAAGATGTCGGCTCCCGCTTCTTTAACTCCTTTAGCAGTCGTATACAGCTGATCTTTACTTTCCACTGAGCAAGGCCCAGCTATGTAAACTGGTCTGTTATTACCGCCTATTTTTACACCTTTGACCTCGATGATTTTGTCGTCTGGAAAATATGTGCGATCAACTAACTTATATTGGGATTGAATTCTGTGAGCTCTCTCAACCCCAGGTAAAATACTTAATCTCTCAAAATCAACTTCACTCTCATCGCCGATTAATCCGATTATAGTTTGAAATTGTCCTTTAATAATATCAACTCTTAACCCATAATTTTTTTTAATGAATTTTATTACGTGGTCTATTTCTTTTTCGTTCGCGTTGGGTTTCATTATAACAACCATTTGACCACCGTCTCTGAATCTGTTGATATCACAGATAATTGAAAATATTTAAACTTTTATAGGGACCTATAACACCTGTTCTATGGAAAACCTTGAATATACGTTATATGTTAAATGAGAAAACGAGGGGCTTTGGCTTGAGAGATTCAAAAAAGTTGCAAAGATATTTTATACAAAACCACCGTTAATGCCCAGATAATTGCGTTCTTTCTTGCCAAACATGTTATCGTTAAAAGTGTCTAAAGATTAGAAAATCCACATGCTTGGCTAAATCGTTTTACGGCTTATGGCTTTCTTTATTTGGATTCTCCCGTCACGATTTCTATTTTTATGTTTGCAGCCGCGATACCAATTATTAGTAGGATTCCCCCAGCTACCATTATTTGAAGACCCCAGTATGAAGCCCATTTTGTCTGGAAGAAGATAAATGCTGAAATAAAGGAAAGTATGCTTGAAACAATCGTCAGCGTCTGTGGTGCTAACCTGTTGTTTATATGTAAATAGATGGGTATGCTTAATGACGCGATAATTGCAGCCGCTTGAGCAGTCAAGCTCATTATCAAGAATGTGTCTGTTGAAGGAAAGAAGATGTATTCGCTCATTGTTAAAGGGAAGCCTGAGATAAGGTAAACGTTTATTGCCGCATATTGACTCCACGGAGTAAAAATGCTTACTATACTAAGGACTGTGCCAGCTATGAGTATGTAAAATGGTTTTTTGGGAAAACCGTTTTTCAGCTTAGAGGTTTTTTGTTTTGGCCTATTTTGTTGGGCACTGTATCTTCTATATGCTTGATGGATTAAGGTTGCTAAGGGAATGCTTAAGGTTATCGAGGGCATCACCATGTTGATGATTGATAAGGAACCGTAAGCTAGGGTTGCACTTGCCAATTCATATACAATTATATCGCCGTAAGCGGGCATCCATTGCTGATAGATTAATAACCCTGAGTCCAAATCGTACAAAAAAGACAGATTACCGTAGTCTAATCCGGCACTAAGGGTCAGAGTGAGATTGACGCATTGGAAGGATCCTGCTTCAACTGTGAAATTCAATTTCTGGATTGTTGGGTTAGTTATGGTTGCGCCTCTCTGTGTTTCTATCTTGACCGCCCAGTCTAGATTGCCTTTTAAGCTTTCAACCAAGCTTTGGGTTGGTAGATATATTAGGTTGGGAACATAATCTACATAGATGGGAAATCCATCTTTATATTTCACTGTATAGTGGGAGCTTTCATTTGCTAGGGTTCTTTGAAAAATCAATGTTGTTTGATTATAAGTTGATATTTTGATTAATTCAGCCCATGTTGAAGGGTTACCGGCCGCCGTGCTTATTATTGCACCTTTATAGTTCAGAGTCATGCCTTCAGTTAGAATAATTTGTCTTGCATGTGTCGGGATTACTGCCATTATCAAAAAGATTGCGCACATGATTAGTAAAAAAATTGGTCTCCATAGTCTCAAATGTTACACCTGTCTTGCTGAAAAAAATAAAAATCAAAAAAGGGGGGAGAGGGGGATTAGAGTAGTTTATGCATCGAACTCTACTTCAGCGGTTGAATCTGTGTGTAGTTTCTCGTACCACCAGACTTTGCCGCCTTCTATGTAGCCATATGGATATTCGGATATATCGATGTATCCAGTCCAGTCTGGCGGGGTTCTCGTTCCACATACATCGTCAAATCCGTAGGCTGGATCCGATTCGAATTCGTTGTCGCCGAATTCAGTTATAGTGCCTAAGGCTTTCACAACTCTGAAGCCTGATGGCTCCATCGCATCATTGTAAGATATACGGAGTATTACCGCCACTGCACCAGAAGGCACCCATTCAGATGATGGCCCAAGGATGTATTGAGAAGCCCATGCTGTGGCCCAGAATGTGTCTCTTCCGTCCCAACCGTATATTGCTAAGCCTCTTGTTCCGTTAATGTCTCTTGCAAGGCTGATAACTGCGTATCCACTTGTGTAGCCCCATGTATCCTTGCTGGAGGCCCATGAAGAAATCGGTAAGTAGTCAATTGTAACATTAGCTGGGTTGCTTGTTGGGGCGTATCCTGTTACTGCTCCCGCGTTAACTAGGGCTCTGTAGACACCGCTCTGGCCTTCTCTTTGTATGGCGAAGCCGAAGTCATTGAAGTATCTTGTTATGCCATTTGCTTTGGGACCGCCGAGGGTGATAATGCCGTTGGGGCTATAATCTATTTCGTCATATGGGTCTTCATACCAGCCTTCATCATATGCCCATCTTTCACTCAACGGGTTCTTCGATGGATACCAGTAATAGTCATAGTATGACCAGCCGCCTGCGATCGGTTGAGGCGGACTCTCATAGTCATCGTCATAGATGTGGAAGGCAAAGTCTTTGAGAGCTGTACGCCAGAATTTCGTTGAATCGGAGCCTGTTCCTTTGGCAACATTTGTAAAGGATTCAATGTAGTTACCGCCGAACTCTACCAAGCCGTAGGGTATTGACCCTTTCATCGTTATCACAGGAGCCAGCCACGGGAACACTGTGTCGTTTCTGTCAAACATCACCATTGATGTCGCGTGCCAACCGTAGTTGTTGCTGGCGACGAAACCTGCTCCGCCGCTGTCGGTTGTAGCCGCACTTTGTCCTACGGCTGTCCACATGAACGGTTCGTAGCCTGTCCAAGTGTCTCCAACAGTCGTCAAATCTTCTGGGTTGAACACTTGGTCAAGTAGGTACCAGACTTCTACGTCAATTTGGTCTACTCCGTCCACTGCAGCGTCTAATGCCGGATGCGGGTTATCTGTGTAATCAGTCATACCGATTACTTCGACAAACCTCATCTCTCTCTTTGGAGACTCCTTTGCTAACCATGTAAGCATGTTAGGCCAGCATGTGTAGTTGTATCGCCATTGAACTATAACCCATGGGGTACTAGGCTCAGTTGGCGGAGAGGGCATATCTGCAATGGCTGTGCCCTTCTTCAAAACTCTTAGAAGATTGCTAGGCACATCTGGAACAAGCGGTGAGTATACGCTGTATTCAGTTGCATTGGGCCAGTAACCTGCAAAGAAGATGTAGTTTCTGCCGGGATCAAAGGCTTGTATGGCGTCGACATTGTCTTGTCCAGTCAATGGGTGCTGATACGGTGTATCATCGTAGTTATGATAATAGTGGATGTAAGCTCTGTTTGCAGGGTTAATCTTTCTAACCATGTCGAGCTCATATCTTTCAGAGAATGTTAATTCATTGATAGCGTCCAATATCTTTGGATCTAACAGAATCTTCAAATCTTTATAGACAATTGCGTATTTTGTAACTTTGTTGTAAACTATTGTAAAAGTAATCTTCGCAACATCTTCATCATAGAACCCATCATGTATGGTTACGCTAGCTCTAGCCACAGCAAGTCTTGCACTGTCATATAATATCTTGATGCCTGTTGGAACTAGACTGCCGAGAGTAAGCTGTGCAGCCGCTTTGTCGGGGTCGTAATCCCCATACCATGAGTAGACTTTTCTTCCGGCTTCAACTGTTACCATGTCACTGTATATGGCGTAAGCCATAAGTTTTCTGTAAACGCCAGCCCTCGTATAATTCAGGAGCAAAGTCCATCCTTGAATCCAGTATTTCGGATTAATTCCAGTAGAAGCCCAAGACTCTGTATTGGCCCATTCGCTGGAGCCGGTGCCATAAGCAATACCAGCGTTTACAGGTGTAGCGAATTCACCGTACTCTGTGACGCCGATTCTTAGGCTTTTCTTGGCGCTGAAGTAATCGTCGCCTGGGTCAAACCCGTTTTCGTATCCTTCAAATTCCCACTCGTATGCCCATTGGTTAACTTTGTAAGAATACTGCATGCTGTCATAGTAGTCGTTGCCCGCTGTTCCCTCTAAAATCACGTAGTCCGCACCTGAAGTAGCTGATTGACCATATCTAAAGCCATAAGCTGAAACAACAGATAATATCAATGTCAGAAGTACTAAGGCTAAGGCTGAAATTTTCGCATTCTTTTTCATGCTCATCCTTATTTCACTCCAATATTTTGCGTCTTAATATTCTTATAAGGAAGATTTAAAAGCTTTTCGATTTAAAAATATGGAGAAATACACATCTTTCTAGAGATAAAAGTTATGGCAGACGAAAAAAGATATTTAGAAACGATGTGGAGACACTAAAACTCTTATAGCATTCGAATACGCATTATCTAATAAACAAAAATCATATCTCCAGTCAGATGTGGCGGTCGTCAAATTATGAAAGACTTGCTTGTGTCAATAATAATACCTACATACAATTCTGCAAAGACCATAGGTGAGTGTCTCGGATCTATCAGAAATCAAACAATTAGAAACTTTGAGATCATCATTGTTGACAGATTGTCTACTGACGGAACAATAGAGATCGCTAAAGAATACGGTGCACGAATATTTATTCTCGATGCCGAAAGGACTGAAGCTAAAAACTTCGGCGCTTCAAAATCAAGGGGTAAATATGTTCTGTTTATTGACTCTGACATGGAGCTTAGTGAAAGAGTTTTAGAAGAATGCGTTGCACTCGCTGAAGAAAACCCAAGAATTGGAGGTATAATCATACCTGAAAGAAGCGTGGGAGATAGTTTGTGGAGTAGAATAAGAAATTTTGAAAGAAACTTCTATGAAAACACAGAAATAGAGTCAGCCAGATTCTTCAGAAGAAACTTGCTGGATAAGGTCGCCGGTTTCGACGAAGAAGTAGTTTTCTTCGAGGAGTCCACTCTCCCTCAAAGAATTGAGAAACTACGATTTACCGTTAAAGCCAGAGTAAAAGCTGAGATCCTACATCGTGAAGAAGAATTCTCTTTGTCAGGATGGCTTAAGAAGAAGTATTACTATGGGAAAACCGCTCGCAAATACAAGCAGAAATACAAAGACTATGGAAAAAAGCAAATAAGTTTACCTTACAGGTTAGGTTTATATTTAAAAAACAAGCGGTTCTACTCAAATCCGCCACTTGCCCTGGGAGTTTTAACATTGAAATTTCTAGAATATTTCTCAGCCGGATTAGGATATACTATTAATTATGACTGAGAAAAAAGACTGATCACGAAGCATTGCTGGCAAAAAGAGTTTTTCACTAATCCAACAGAAAATCTTAAACCATTAGATGATGACTTAAAATCTTTAACACACGTAAGTCATAACGGAGAAATACTCTATACAATTGTGAAAAGGCATTTTAGAGAATAATGACAATATAGTTAAGCAGAAAAAGTCAATCCGATTAAGCAACAGCTATGATATCGGGGCGGTTGATTGAGAAGAAAAATGGGTTTAAAAATTACGGAGATATTGGTAGTGGTTATCTTTTTCTTTTTCAGTTTACGTGTAATCAACTGGTTTGAGCATCCATATGTTTTGATTAGTGGCGATTTCAGACCCCCCTTAGTTATTGAGGCTTTTGTTAAGCGTGTCGCATATACATGGGACGAGATGGACTTCGGCCTACCATCGGTTTATCCTCCTAGAATTCTCGACCCTTTCTATTTTTTTGTCACTGTTTTCCAGTCTTTAGGTGTTAATTTATACTATTCTGAAATGGTAACGGTGTTCTTGATGTATTTTCTGTCATCCTTACTCTTTTACATGTTTGTTAAGATGCTTACAGACGGTGATGTTGCAGCGTCTTTTGTCGCAGCCCTTTTTTTGACTTCAAACGCATACTTAATCAACGATAGAGAAGCAACAGCCATAGGATTCATAAGTATAGTATTAATGATTCTACCTTCTTTAATAACATTTTCTGAAGGATTAAAGAAAAAATCTAACTTACTGATGGTTCTTTCTGGTTCGTTGTTCACTTTGACCTATGGGGCGTTTCCTAACTATCGGGTGTCAATCTTATGTTTAATTGCGTTGGCGTTGACATTTTTGTACTTAAACAGCTATCTCGGTTCACATCGTCATCTTAACAAAAAAACTTCATTCTTGAACGTTTCTTTTATTAGAGATTTAATCCATCCTTATCTGAAATGCTTTTTTGTGTTTTTTGTGGCGCTTCTTATTGCTTCGGTCTGGGTCATTACGATGATTTCCATAAACTTTAATGTCTTTTCGGCGGCTTATGAACAAACGGCCTCAGCGTCTTTTATCCCGTATAATCAGCCCCTAGATATAGTAAGACTGATTGCGAAGTGGATTTTCTACATAGATACCGACATAAAGATGTCTACAGGTAAGGAGATCAGAAAATCTTATCTTCCCTATGGAAGTGCGTATTTCAATGAGCCTTTAATTGTGGTCTTGTCGTTTCTTCCGCCGTTTATTGCATTTGCAAGTCTACTTATTTCAAAATCACGCAGGAGGACTATTTATTTTAGCGGAGTAGCAACGCTTTCTTTAGTTATTACTGCCCTTACTCCGCATTTTGCCTATGTTTTTGGTTCGGCGACGTCTATTCCGCTATTTACGGCTTTCAGAGAGTCGACTAACTGGATCTTCTTTGCAGTGATTTCATATGCGATTCTAATCGGCACGACAATTTCGGCCCTTCTCAAAAAAATAAATAAAAAAATATGTCAGATCATTGTAATTGGTTTAACTTTTATCTTGCTTCTCTATACAGCGTTTCCCTTAACAACTGGCGATGTTACAAGAAACTGGCTTAAGTCTGATATCAAAGGATCGACTTTGCCACGTTCGTATTTTGAGCTTAATGATATGCTTCCAAGTGAATATTGGACTATTATGCTTCCGCAAAGAGGCATTTACGTATTCTACAATTTCACTAATGAAGAAATTCCCCTTGGTTGCGGTAACCCTTACCCGTATATTTTTTCTAAGCCCATAATCTCTGGAGCTGGCACAGAATATGTGCAGGTTAATATGGATTTAATAAATGCGATTCATTATATTGTGCAGAATGAGACTAAGGATATTTCTAATTTTCTTGGCGTTTTAGGTATTAAACATTTAGTTGTTGAAAGGGATATCGTGTGGAGTAGTTTATATCCAAAGTTGGATTTGAGCCAGACTTCAAATGAATTACTACAAAAATTGAAGGAAGACAAAGATTTTGGTCTGATTAAGGAATGGGACGAAATAGCGTTGTTCGAGAATGCACACACATCAGAAAAGTTTTATATATCTGACAACATTATCGTTTACTCGACTTTAGACGATATCTGGGAATTTTCGGTAAACACCACTTGGAGCACTTTAAGCCATTCCGTTTTCATTAAGATTAATGTTTCTGATGATATTGCAAATAAGAAATTAGTTGCGCCTCAAGCTCCCTTAGTTTGGAGAGAGAAGTCCCCCGTAAGCTATGAAATAGATGTATTTTCTGAAGGCCCTTTCATTCTTATCTTTTTGGAGAGCTTTGACAGCAACTGGAAATTGTATGTGAATGGCAACTTAGTGCCCGAAAAGAATCATTTTGAAGTTAACGGTTTCGCAAATGGCTGGCTAATAGACAGTGGAGGGACTTTGGACATAATAATCACGTATGAACCACAAAACATTCTGATCATATCAATCGTCATTTCAGTTGTTCTCTCAATAGGTTTAGTAATATTTCTTAATATTAGATATTTAATGACGAATAAGATCTCTTCCTTGAAGTCATTGACACACAAGATAACACAAATCTATAATCCAGGATTAATGTTTTGCAAAATTCGTTCCCTTTTTCGTTTTGGAAAAACAATTCTTTTCAGGACCTTCTCAGGTAAATAGGATAACACAGACAAGGCAATCAATGAAGCAATGCTGAAATATAGAAGCAAGAAATACGTGTCATTTGGTTTGTAGTAGATTTCTATCTCGTGAATTCCAGCAGTTGTGTTTAATATCCAGCCGTTTGCATACATATTAACTCTATGATGTGTGCTCAAGACTTGACCATCCACCTTGGCTTCCCATTGTGAATCGTAGTTTTCACCAAAACACAGAATGTAGGGAGAGTCACTGAGTTGGTTAATTCTGAGCGAGTATTTTCCAGGGTTTTCTTGATTGAAATCAGGTATGACAGAGGCGGCAGTCCCTGAAAAAGTCGACCAGACACCTGCTACATAGGGCGCAGGAATTATGGTTATATTTTTGAAAATGGTTGTAGATTCTTCTGTTCCCATGCCAATCTTTCCTTCTACATTCATGCGTTGATCAGAAAATGTGAAGATGTGCTCGCCATTTAAGTAAAGATTAATTGTTTCTTTGTTCTTAATCAAACGCACATCATTAAAAGCATCCGCCAAAAGTGTTATGTCCTTTACAAGCAGTACATCGTTGTTTCTGGATAGCTCTAGATAGTTCTCTTTGTGAAAGATTAATCTGAAATAATCATTGTTTGTCCAAGCAAAGAGAATGTTTGGACCATGATATGTTTCTTTTCCAAATCCTGGTTTGAATTTGAAGTTCAGGTCAAAGCTATTATAGCTTGATAAGGTCTTAATCATTCCATTAGTGATTTTACAAATTGTTTCGTTAAGAATTCCGTATTCAAATGGATTGATGTTTTTAAAGAATTTTGTGAATTCCGAGCTCAGTATAACTTCTTTGGAGGACAACGCATCGTTGTTCTGTATAACCAATTGATGATTACCCGCCTCTAAGTCGAACTCTCCTAATCTCAAGAACTCTTTTTCCTTCGCGAACAGATATGCTAGATTCTCTTCATTATCTACGTAAAATTGGAGAGGTATCGTCGTGTTGGTTTCTTGAGCGTCAATACTTAGGAGCACATTGAGGTTTTGAGTATTGCTATATGGTATTTCCCAGCTGTATGAGCTAAGTACATGCGTTAAATTGTATTCTATTTTCAGATCGTCATAAAGAACCCATTCTTCATCTCCGGACCATGACATAAAACCTACATATCCAGAGGAAAAGCGATTGTTTGTTGTATTAATCTTCAGTTCATTGTCGATCCAAACTTGCACGTTTTCATCCTTTGCTGTGATCTTGACTGTGTACCACTTCCCTTTCTGAGGGGCGAATGGAGCTGATTGTAGAAGTGTACTATTGTGAGGACCATCACGCATACATAGACGTACTGTGCCATCTTCATATGACGATAGAAAAACAATATAGCATTGCGTTCTCGGATCTGAACCGGCTCTGAAAATGAAGCCTTGTTCAAACACTTCACCGAACATCCATTTTGTTCTGTACTCTGCCGTGAAATCAGAGAAGCGGTTTGTCAGCATTATGTTTTGTCCGAACGCTCCTGTTTTTCCCACAAGTTTCTCGTTTTCGATTCGCCATGTTCCATTGTCTACGACCCAGATGTCTCTCAGATTTTCGAATTCATCCTCAAAGGAGTACTCTTTTATCGTTTCAAAAGTTCCGTCATAATTCATTTTTAAGAAAACTGGATTGGAATCGAATATGGAACTGGTTAGTAAG